>JBLNCU010000153.1:0-4644 GCA_050260935.1 Bacillota bacterium | reverse complement strand
TTCGGCCGCTTGTTCAAATTGTTTATCCGGATATTGGGCGGTTACTTTTGCGGAACGGGTACCGATAATAACATCTGCTGTTACTGTCTCGAAGTCATTGAACCCGACAACCGCCCCAAATTCCAGTGCTAAGGTTGGTTTTTTAGCGTTCATATATTTATCCAAAATTAAACACGGCCGGACCCATTTCCCTGCAAAGCGTTTGTGAAGCTCTTAGTATCTCCCAGCCTTACTTAAGCCGCTTATTTCGTCCGTTACAAATCCAATTCCCCTGACGCTTCCACAAATGAAGAATAATGTTCGCAATTAGGGAAAGCTTGTCCAGGGGAATTTAAATTCCTCTTAAATCCAGAGTATAGATGCTCTCTGCATCTCCGCTTTTCCCCCGCCCCAACTTTTTAACAATAATTCATCGAACCTAGGAGGGTATTTTCCGGTAAATGTGGAACTTTAGGGATGTCCATAACTATACTTGGAGTGTTTTCTTTGCCCTGGATAGCTGATTTACATATTCATTCCCATTTCTCCATGGCCACCAGCAAGGAATGCAACCCGCCGAACTTGCGCCGCTGGGCGGCTTTAAAAGGTGTTTCCCTGGTAGGAACCGGCGATTTCACCCATCCCGGCTGGCGGGCGGAGTTGCGGGAGGCATTAGTGCCGGCTGAGGCGGGGTTTTACCGTTTAAAAGAGCAGGCCGATCCGGAAATACCGGGGGAGCCGGAGGTTCGCCTGGTGGTCAGCGGGGAGCTGAGCACCATATATAAAAAAGATGGCCGGGTGCGGAAGGTGCACCACCTAGTGGTCTTGCCGTCCTTGGAGGCTGCCGATCGGATCAGCGCCAAATTTGAAGATCTGGGCATGAACATTCGCTCGGACGGCCGGCCGATCCTGGGAATCGACAGTTACCGGCTATTTGAACTGATCCTGGAGGCCTGCCCGGAAGTGATCTTTATTCCGGCTCATATTTGGACGCCTCATTTTTCGGTCTTCGGCTCCAATTCCGGTTTTGACGACATTCAAGAATGCTACGGCGATTTAAGTTCATATATATTCGCGCTGGAGACCGGTCTGTCATCCGATCCGGCGATGAACTGGCGCTGGTCGGCGCTGGATCGTTTTGCCCTGATCTCCAACTCCGACGCCCATAATCCCGGCAACCTAGCCAGGGAAGCCAATGTCCTGGCTGGCGAATTTTCTTATCAGGGGCTGAAAGAGGCCCTCCAAAAAAAGGATTCCGGCGGGTTTCTGGGCACCATCGAATTCTTCCCCGAAGAAGGGAAATATCATTACGACGGCCACAGAAATTGCGATGTCTGCTGGCGGCCGGAAGAGACCATCGCCCGGGCTGGCGTCTGCCCGGTCTGCGGCCGGAAGGTGACGGTCGGAGTGCTCCACCGGGTGGCCAAGCTGGCCGACAGAGCCGAAGGCTTTAAACCGGAGAAGGCGGCTTCTTACGAAAGCCTGGTCCCGTTGCGGGAGGTTATCGGTTCGGCGATCAACTCCAGCCCCGGTTCTCAAAAGGTGGAACAACATTATTTCAAGTTACTGAAAGCCTTCGGACCGGAGTTGGCCGTTCTCCGGGAGACCCCGCTGGCGGAGATCGCCAAAACCGGCGGAGCTTTGATTGCCGAAGGGATCCGGAGACTGCGGGCGGGGGAAGTGACTATCCAACCCGGCTTTGATGGGGCTTATGGAGTTATTTCGGTGCTAAGGGAGGACGACCGTCTGGCTATTAAAGGTCAGGCGGCTTTATTCGAACCCGGGGAAAGCGGCAACCGCCGCCGGGGTCCTTTATTGGGGGCAATCGTTCAGGAATTGGCGGGCCGGGTTAAAGAGTTACCTAAGGAATCCAAGCCGGCCGGCCCCGGTACAGATTTAAGCCCCGAACAGTTAAAGATTGTTAAAACTGAAGAACGGGTAGTGGCGGTAATCGCTGGCCCCGGAGCCGGGAAAACCAGAACCCTGGTAGAGAGAATCTCTTACCTTATCAATGAGCGCGGGATCGACCCGGCGGAGATCACCGGGGTTACCTTTACCAACAAAGCCGCCTCGGAGATGAAAAGTAAGTTGATGGCGCTCTGCCCCGGCGATAAACGGGCCGGTCAAATCCATTTCGGAACTTTTCACAGCCTCTGCTGGAAAATCCTGAACCAAAACCCGGCTTCTTTCAATGTTAAGCTTTTGGATGAGTTTGAAGGCAGGGAACTGGTTGAGGAAGTGCTCCGTCAAAACCGTCTGCCGATGACCGCCCGGGAGGCTTCGCTCATTATTTCACTGGTCAAAAATAAATACCTTTGGGGGGAAGCTTCGGCCATTCCGGCCAAGGTTGCCGAGATTTATCAGGCTTACCAGGAAAGTTTGGCCGCTTATGGGCGGTGGGATTTCGACGACATTCTGATTAAAACCGTGGAGACCTGGGAAGAAGACCCTGAGTGGCTGCAGCCGCTGAAGCAACAGTTTCATTACTTACTGGTGGATGAATTCCAGGATTTGAACCTGATCCAATATAAATTGGTTAATTTCTGGGCCCAAAACAGCCGGAGCCTGATGGTGATCGGCGATCCCAACCAGTCGATTTACGGATTCAGGGGCGCCAGCCCCCGGTTTTTTGAGCTGATCCGGCGAGATTATCCCGAAGCAGTCACCCTCCATTTAACTAGGAATTACCGGGCGCCGGCGCTGATCATTAAAGCGGCTAATGCGCTTATTCCGGCGGAACACCGGCAGAGCGTCGACGAATCAGCCGCAACCGGGTCCCAAAAGATCGTTTGCTTCGAGGCCCAAAATGAAAGAGCCGCCGCCAAAGCCATTGTTAATGAAATAATAGGCTTGATCGGCGGTTCGACCATGCTTTCCGCTCACGGGCAGGGTACAGGCAAACGCAGGGGCAAAACAGATGACGGCTCTTTTAGCTTTAGTGATCTGGCCGTTTTATACAGGACCGGGAGACAGGCGGAAGCAATTGAGCAGGTGTTAATGGCGGAGGGGCTTCCCTACCGGGTGGTCGGCCCGGCCGGCACTTTGGAGGCGCCGACTGTCAAAGAGTTTATCACCTTTTTCCGCTATTTAAACGATCCTGGCGACTTGTTTTTGTTACGGGCGAACCTGCGCCAGCCCAGATGGGGGTTTAAAAACGGCGAGGTCACTCAGTTGATTCAATTGCTGAAAGCCGAAGCCCCAGTCACAGCCGGGGACCGGCTGGATTTCTTGCTAAACGCCGGGATCACTCCGGATTTGCTGGTGAAATTGCGCCAGTTTTATGGGGTGGTCCAGTATTATAAAGCGCAGTTGGGCCGGAAAAGCCAGGAGATTATCCAAGATTGGCTGCTCCGGATGGACCCGGTGGAAACCGGGGACCTGGAACGGTTGGCAAGGATCTGTGAGAACTACCGGAGCTTGGAGGAGTTGGTGCGCTTCCTGCCTTTGGCCACCGAGGCCGATATCTTTCGTAAAGGCCATAAAACCACCGGCGCCGAGGCGATTACTCTTTCGACGATCCACGCCGCCAAGGGCCTGGAATTCCCGGTTGTTTTTATCACCGGGGTCGAGGAGGGTTTGTTGCCTTACGGAGTGGAGCCGGATCAGGATACCGTCGCCGAGGAACAGCGTTTATTTTATGTCGGTCTAACCCGGACCAGGCAGCGGTTATATCTGGTAAACTCCCGGTTCCGGCTGCGCTACGGCGAGACTGTTCAGGTGGAGCCGTCGCGTTTTTTGAAGCAAATCCCCGACCAGTACTTGGAGAAAGTCCAGGCCGACCAGAGGGACCGCCAGACGAAACAATTGGGGCTATTTTAAACATGACGGTGAGACATGAAATACTTCTGTTATTTGGGTTGCAGCATAATGACAACCGAAGTGGCCACGGAAATACCGCGTTTAAAAACGCTGGTTGATTTAAGATTGGTCCCGGCGGGTTTTCATGAGCAACCCGAAGTTCTAAATAAAATTATTCAACATGAAATCGACAATATCGAAGAGTGGAACATTCTAAAAACCAAATCCCCCTCTACGGCCCAGACCTATGACGCGATCTTGCTGGGGTTTGGTTTATGCGAGAAGGCCACGGCCGGGGTATATGCCCGTTCAATTCCGCTGGTTATCCCCAGAGCCCACGATTGCGTAACTTTATTACTGGGCTCCAAGGACCGTTATCAACAGCTTTTTAAGGAAAAACCAGGCAACTATTGGTACAGTTGCGGCTGGAACGACCGGATGCTTCAGCCGGGCCCGGAACGCGAGGAGCAGCTCCGCCGGATTTATCTTGAAAAGTATGGAGCCGAGAACGCCGAATTTTTAATGGAAACCGAGCGGGAATGGCAAAAAAACTATCATCAGGCGACTTTCATCCGCTGGGATCTTCCGGAGGCCGATAGACACCGGGAGTATGCCCAAAAGTGCGCGGCTTATCTCAATTGGCAATACGAAGAAGCTTCCGGCGATACTTCCTTATTGCGGGACTTTTTAAACGGCGACTGGGATGAAGAACGCTTTTTAATAGTAAAGCCGGGTGAGGAGATTGTTCCGAGCTATGATGAGCATATAATAAATTCGGTGAAGAGGAATTGAATAAAACAGCTCTGTCGCAGACAATTATTGAAAATTATTCGGTTTCGCCCTTATTCGATCTTTATTTCGGCTATT
>JBLNCU010000152.1:0-4964 GCA_050260935.1 Bacillota bacterium | reverse complement strand
TTCTTTTTCCTGAACGCGATTATTATAATATTTTTGGTCTATTCCGCCAGCAAGTTTTTGCGCTTGATCATGTTCAGCTGGTTGCTGGAGCAATTAATGCTGATCCTAATGGTGGCGCTGCCGATTATTTTTCAAAACGAATTGAAAAGAGTTTTGGAAAATCTGGGACGCCGTAACCCGATAGTAAAATGGTTTATCAAACCGCCGATTATTGCCGATGAAAGCATCGATATTGTGGCTGATGCGGTTGAGAGCCTGTCCAGGGAGAAGGTCGGGGCTTTAATAGTTTTTCAGCGGGAAGATCCTTTAGTGATCGTTACTGAGTCCGGTTCTTTTATAGACACTCTTCTAACCAAAATAATGATCAGACAGATTTTTTACCCCAATTCGCCGCTGCATGACGGGGCGGTATTGATCAAAGGCCGGCGTATTCAAGCGGCCGGTTGCTTTTTGCCGCTTGATAATCAATTACCGCTTCCTCAGGAACTTGGCAGCCGGCACCGGGCGGGCTTAAGTTTATCATCGCAAACCGATGCCCTAGTGGTTATTGTTTCCGAGGAGACCGGCGGGATTTCGTTGGCTTGTAACGGTCTCTTGGAAACAGGGTATACTAGTGAAAGATTAAAATATAGGTTAAAAGAATTGATTAACCCGGTCCAAATTAAAACAGCCGTAGAAAATGGTAAAGCTCAGATAAAAAAATCCGGAGTTCATTGAATGTGGCTAAAAATTACCCAATTTAAAACAGGATTGGATGCCGAGGAAGCCGAGATCAAGGGTTTATTAGCGGAACACCTAAAATTGCCGGCCGGAAAGGTTAAAAATTTAAAAGTTTTACATAAATCTTTAGACGCCCGCCGGAAAGAAGCCCTTTTTTTTGTTTATACCTTGCTATTTGAGGGCGATTTTTCCGAGTATGAGCTTGAAGCAGTTTTAAAGAAGAATCCCAATTTAAGCATCTCCCAACCTGGTCTTCCATTTATTCTTAAAAAGCAGTCCTTAAATATTAAGCATTCAAACAGACCGGTTATTGTCGGGGCGGGGCCAGCCGGTCTTTTTGCTGGTCTTAAACTGGCTGCTTCCGGTTTCAGACCAATTATTATTGAGCGGGGAGAAGGCCTAAAAGAAAGAATTGAAAAAGTCAACCGGTTTTGGCGGCAGGGTTTGCTCGACCCAAACTCTAATATTCAATATGGGATCGGAGGGGCAGGGACTTTTTCCGACGGCAAACTGATGACCCGGGTTAAAGATCCGGCCTTGCCGGAGATTTTACAAATTATAGTGAAATTAGGCGGACCCCCGGAGATTATGTACTGGCAATATCCACATATTGGTACCGATTTACTGCGGCATGTCGTCACCAACCTGGAAAACCTAATCATAAACTATGGGGGAGAACTGCGCTTTCAAAGCCGGATGACGGATATCCAATTGGAAAACGGCTGCCTTAAGTCGCTGCTTGTTAATGATGAGTATCCGCTGGAAACCGCCCTGCTTTTGCTGGCTGTCGGTAACAGCGCCCGGGATACTTATGAACTATTAAAAAGAAAAGGTATCCAGATTATACCTAAACCTTTTGCGGTGGGGTTGCGGATCGAGCATCCTCAGGATTTGATTAATAAAGCGCAATATGGCCGATGGGCGGACCATCCAAAACTCGGGCCGGCGGAATATAGGTTGACGTATCAACACCGGGATACCGGGCGGGGGGTGTATACTTTTTGCATGTGCCCCGGCGGCCTGGTTATCGGAGCTACCTCCGAATTTAATTCGGTAGTCACCAACGGTATGAGTTATCAAGCGCGCAACAGCGGGATTGCCAATGCGGCTATTATCGTGACCGTTAATCAAGAGGATTTTGGCGATAATTCGGCGCTTGCCGGAATAGCGTTTCAGCGTCAACTGGAACAAAAAGCCTTCGTCCTGGGGGGTTCCACTTATGCCGCGCCTGCGCAAAAGGTGAACGATTTCTTAAACAGGCGGCCGTCGGCGGATTTTAACAATTTAAAGCCCACTTATTTACCGGGATATCTTGGGGCCAATTTATGGGATCTTTTGCCCTTAAGCATTTGTACGGCTTTGAAAGATGGAATTAAATATTTCGGACGCCAGCTCAAAGGGTTTGACTGGCCGGACGCGGTTTTAACCGGAGTTGAAACCAGAACATCAGCGCCGGTGAGAATTTTACGAAATGAGTCCCGGGAAGCCACTGGTTTTAAGGGTATTTATCCTATCGGCGAGGGAGCCGGATACGCCGGGGGAATAATCAGTTCGGCCCTGGATGGCTGGAAAACCGCGGAGCTCATTTTAACACAATACAGCTAAGCGGGATTTCTTAATTAATCAGCAATATATATGTCAACCCTCCTACTTGCTTCCTCCCTCAATGGAGGAACGAAGGTTTGGCTCAAGAAGCTTTTAAAATCAAAGACCAACTGAATTATAGCTCGTTAATTGTCTGCGACAGAGCCTTGTCTTTAATTCAGTAATCCAAGGTATTAAAAAAAATGGAGGCTATCATCATGGCGCGCTTATTTGGGACAGATGGGGTGAGAGGGGTGGCCAACCGGGGGTTAACACCGGAAATGGCGTTTGCGCTCGGACAGGCTGCCGGGGTCTATTTTAAGCAGGGAGGAAACTCGCAAGCCCGGCCTAAAATTATTATCGGGAAGGACACTAGGGTATCCGGAGACATGCTGGAAGCGGCATTAGCGGCGGGAATCACTTCGGTGGGGGTTGATGCAGTCAGATTGGGCGTTGTTCCTACGCCTGGAGTCGCTTATTTGTGCCGGGAATTAAAACCCCAGGCCGGGGTGATGATCTCCGCCTCGCACAACCCGGTGGAAGATAACGGAATCAAGTTTTTTGATCCGGATGGCTTTAAATTAACCGATCAGGTGGAGGATGAGATCGAAGATATTTTCCGGCGCCGGCTTACGGAGATCGAGAGGCCGGTGGGCACCGGGATTGGCAGGATTACCGATTCCTTTGAAAGCGTTAAGTTGTATGAGGACCATTTGGTAGGGGATATTCCACTGAGCTTCAAAGGCTTACGGATAGTCGTCGACTGTGGTTTCGGGGCCGCTTATGAATTGGCGCCAAAAATTTTGACCAGGTTGGGCGCGGAGGTAATACCTCTACATAACCGGAATGACGGAAGCCGGATCAATGTAAAATGCGGTTCAACCCATCCCGGGTTGCTGCAAAGGGAGGTGCAAGCCTGCGGCGCTCACCTGGGAATCGCCCATGACGGAGACGCCGACCGGGTTATTGCCGTCGATGAAAACGGACATGTGGTTGATGGCGACCAAATAATCACCATCTGTGGCCTGGATCTTTTGAGACAGGGGAAGCTTCGCCATAAAAAAGTGGCGGTGACGGTTTATTCCAATCTGGGCTTAATTCAGGCTTTCAAAAAGCATGGCGCCGAAGTGGTGGTCACCGCCAATGGAGACCGATATGTATTAGAAGCTTTAAGAGAGCACAACCTGGTATTGGGAGGCGAGCAATCGGGTCATATAATTTTTCTGGAGAAAAACTCCACCGGCGACGGCATTATGACCGCGCTGCAGCTGATTACCGTTGTGGCGCGAACAAAAGAAAACCTTTCTAAACTAGCTTCCCAAATGGAACGTTTCCCGCAGGTGTTGGAGAATGTTAGAGTCAATAATAAAGAAGGCTGGGATTCCAATCCCCGGATTAAAAAAGTGATTAAAGAAGCGGAAGCGGAATTGGGCGGTAACGGAAGGGTTTTTGTGCGGGCTTCGGGGACGGAAGCGCTGATACGGGTGATGGCCGAAGGCCCGGATGAGGAAAGGCTAAAAATACTGGTGGCCGGGATAGCCGCGGTAATTCAGGAAGAACAAAGATAGGCCGCTAGTTATTGGGCAAATACTGAAACTTGCCGCGAATTATATATTTTTTTAATCATTTATGATACAATTAGGCATAATCTCAATATACTAATTGGGTAATAAACAAGGAAGGAGGGCAGGGCGTCTACTTGCAGTACTAGGAGGTGGGAATTACCAGGATAAAAAGGGGAAAAGAACAATTTTCAGCGCCCGGGCTCTTAGGCAAATAAAAAAAGATTTGCCGTTGGAGTTGACGAGGAGGGGGATCTCGGAAGTTGGCCCAGTTTATATTTGGAGCTACGAATCGGCGGGTGACCCCCGGTGCCGCACCACCGTTAAAGACCTGACAAAACCGGCAGCAATGCCAGGGACAATAGGGTCGGGTGAACTAAATAATGGAGGTTGGTTAAGAACAGAGCTCGCTTTTTATCAGGATCTAGCGGGAGTCTTCATCTGTTTTTTATGCCTATGTTTCTTTTGGCCGGTTTTTGGTCCTAGGGCTTAAATTATTGATTGAATTCTTCAGGCCAGGCTTTAGGAAGACTTTCCCGCAGATTGATTTATATTTGGGTGTTTTGCTTATTATAATATTACTACACTTAGCCAGCCTAATGACGAGGCTGGTTTTTTATTTCAAGCTGTATTCAAAAATAATGAAATTTACAGTATTAATTTAAGGAGGCATCCGCATGTGCGGGATTGTAGGATATATTGGAAAAAGAGAAGCGGCCCCTGTTTTAATCGAAGGCCTGAAAAGACTGGAGTACCGGGGCTATGACTCGGCGGGGATCACCACTTACAACCAGGGCAAGTTGAGTTGCTGCAAAACAGTAGGCAGGTTAAGCAAAGTGGAGGAATTATTAAAAACAACTCCGCTTCAAGGCAGGGTGGGGATTGGCCACACCCGTTGGGCGACTCACGGGCGGCCTTCCGATCGTAACGCCCATCCGCATTACGATTGCAACCAGCGTTTTTCGCTAGTCCATAACGGGATCATCGAGAACTACAATATTCTAAAAGAATGGTTGGAAGAAAAGGGCCATATTTTTAACTCCGAGACCGACACCGAGGTGTTGCCCCACTTGATTGAAGAGTTTTACCGGGGGGATT
>JBLNCU010000151.1:0-40108 GCA_050260935.1 Bacillota bacterium | reverse complement strand
ATCCCGCTTGAGAAAGATTCGGATCAATTTTAGTGACGGCGGGAATTTTAATCTGCGGTCTTAAATCTCAAATCGTTTTACATTTAAAAACATACTTTTAGGGATACCGTATAATACCAGGTAGCATTCATAAGAAAGATTAAACTATATCTTTAAATGCGGCTTGTTATTAAATTGCGGTTGCATTTTCAGGATACCGTTGACAATCGGCCATCCCTTTTGTTAGAATTAAGGCATCAAAATTAAATAATTGGAAGTGCGCCTAGGGTTCCGCTTTCCGTTTCCGGATAAGGCTCTGGACCAAGTGGCGCAGGCGCCTTTAGCGCTACACCGTAGAGGGATAAAAACCCGGGCGGATAGGTTCTTGATAAACTACCTATCCGCTTAATTTTTTTAGGGGGTTGCCGATTGGAACGGGATATATTTTTGAGTTTAAGCCCTTTGGACCACCGGTATTACCTTGCCAACCAAGAGCTATTCTCCAGACTGGCCGAATATTTCTCCGAAAACGCCTTCATCAGGTATGAGTTGAAAGCGGAAGCGGCCTTGGTGAAGGTCTTGGCCCGGCGGGGAATCTGCCTTCCGGCAATTGCCGAGGAGGTGGCCAAAGCCTGTCAAGAAGTCGCTCCGGCGGATGTCTACGCGGAAGAAGAGAAGACTAAGCATAACATCAGGGCTTTGGTCAATTGCGTTCAGCGCAGGGTGAGCGATGCCGCCAAACCTTACGTTCATTTCACGGTTACTTCGGTGGATATTATGGATTCAGCCAACGCCATGCGCTTCAAAGAGGCCACCGAAAAACTAGTGTTGCCGAGGATGTTGGAGCTGGAAAAAACTTTAATCTCCATAGCCCGCCGGGAAAAAGCCACCCTTCAAGTCGGGAGAACTCACGGACAGCACGCGGTCCCTATTACCTTCGGATTTGCGATGGCTGAATACGTCAGCCGTTTCGGTTCCCGGATTGAGGCAGTTTCCAGAGCCGCTCAAGATTTACGGGGAAAGATCTCCGGAGCGGTCGGCGCTTATAACGCCAGTTCGCTCTTTTTTGACGATCCCTTTGAATTTGAGGCCGAGGTGCTCCGGGAGTTGGACTTGAAACCGGCCAATTATTCCAGTCAAATCGTAGAGCCGGAGTATTTGACCGATTATATTCACGCCATTATTTCCGCTTTCGGAGTTCTGGCCAATCTGGCCGATGATATCCGGCATTTGCAGCGGACGGAAATCGGCGAGGTTGGTGAGGCCTTTGAGGCAACGCAGGTCGGTTCTTCAACGATGCCTCATAAACGCAATCCCTGGAATTTCGAGCATGTCAAGAGCATGTGGAAAGAATTCGCCCCGCGAATGATCACCATGTACATGGATCAAATATCGGAGCACCAGCGTGATCTTACCAATTCAGCCTCCGGCCGTTTCGTCCCCGAGATTGTGGTAGGGTTTCTGGCCGCGGTTGAAAGGTTAAACAAAGTACTCCGGAAATTGGTGATCGACCAGGAACGGATGCGGCAAAATTTCGATCTGACCAAAGAAATGGTCATCGCGGAACCGGTTTACATCTTATTGGCATCACTTAATCATCCGAACGCCCATGAAGCGGTCCGTTTATTGACCCTGGAATCGCAAAAGTCGGGCCGGACTTTAAGGGAGTTATTAAAGGAAGACCGGGAGCTGGCCCCTTATTTAAAGAAACTTACTGCCAAACAACTGGAGATTCTTGATAACCCCCAAAAATACACCGGGTACGCCGAACAAAAGGCGGAACAGGTTTGTAATTATTGGGAGCGGAAATTGTTTCCTTAAACAATAGGCGCGAAGCAGTAAACGGGGCCCCCCTTTATTGGTTCGGCGCTTTATAAAGGAGTGGAAGATGGATTTTAGCGACTGCGGGGATTCCAAATATATTTTTGCCGAAGATCAACCCGAGGAGGCATGCGGCGTTTTCGGGGTATACAGCAATGTACCTGAATTTAACGCCTCCTTTTTAACATATTTGGGTTTATATGCCCTGCAACATCGCGGCCAGGAGAGCTCCGGAATAGCAGTCTCCGACGGCCAGCATGTAGCCATCCACAAAAACATGGGCCTGGTCTCCAATGTATTCGACCGGGATATTTTAACCCGCCTGAAAGGGAGAATCGGCATCGGCCATGTCCGTTACTCGACCACCGGTTCGAGTCTATTGGCCAATGCCCAGCCCTTAATGGCCCGTTGTTCCAAAGGCATTTTGGCGGTTGCCCATAACGGCAACCTGGTTAACACCGAAGAACTGCGGCAAGGACTTGAGAATGACGGCTCGGTGTTTCAATCAACCACCGATACCGAGGTAATAATCAATTTAATCGCCAGAAACAGCCGGGATGATTTGGCTAGCGCCATCTTGAAAGCGGCCCAAAAATTGCGAGGCTCTTACTCGTTGGTGATCATGACTAGAGACACTCTGATCGGATTGCGTGATCCATACGGCGTCCGTCCTTTATGCCTTGGCAAGCTGGCCGACGCCTATATTATTTCCTCCGAAAACTGCGCTTTTTCAAGCATCGGCGCCCGCTTTATCCGGGACATAGCCCCCGGGGAAATGGTGCTCATCGACCGGGACGGAGTACGGAGCTACCGGCTCCCGAAGGTGGATTCGCAAGCGATTTGCGTCTTTGAATATATTTATTTCGCCCGTCCGGACAGCAGCATCGACGGGATCAATGTCCACTTATCCAGGAAAGCCATGGGCCGGGAACTGGCCAAACAATTCAACCGGGAGGCTGACGTGGTAATTCCAGTGCCTGATACCGGCCGTTCCACAGCCATCGGGTTTGCCGAAGCATCCGGGATCCCATTCGATATCGGACTGATTAAGAACCCTTATGTGGGGCGGACTTTTATCCAACCACATCAAAATATGAGGGACCTGGGGGTCCGGATCAAACTCAACCCGGTTGAGGACGTTATTAAGGGGAAACGGGTGGTAATCATCGATGACACCATTGTTAGAGGCACCACCAGCGGCAAGATCATTCATTTGCTGCGGGAAGCCGGGGCCAAGGAGGTTCATATGTGCATCAGCGCTCCACCCATTACCCATCCATGTTATTACGGGATTGATACTTCGGTGCGGAAGGAATTGATCGCCTCCTCCCACTCGGTGAGGGAGATTTGTAATTATATTCAAGCTGATTCCCTCACCTACTTGACGCTGGAAGGCCTATTACAAGCTGTAAATTCCACCAACAATCTTTGCGTGGCCTGTTTCAACGGAAAATACCCCATCCCCATTCCGGAGAGGAGCAATAACAAGTATTTACTGGAAGAGAGGTAGCTAGATGTCCAAGCTTTATAAAGAAGCGGGCGTTGATATCGATGCCGGCAACGAGGCCGTCAAAAGAATCAAGAATTTGGTGCGGGGGACTTACAATTCTCGGGTACTGGGCGATCTCGGCAATTTCGGCGGTTTGTTTGCCTTCCCCAGCGGGGACTACCGGGAACCGGTCCTGGTTTCCAGCACCGATGGGATAGGAACCAAGCTGAAAGTGGCCTTTGCCATGAAACGTTACGATACCGTCGGTTACGACCTGGTAAATCATTGTGTTAACGACATTCTGGTTCAGGGAGCCCGGCCGTTGTTTTTTTTAGATTATATCGGCGCCGGACAGTTGCAGCCGGCCGTGATTGAAGAGATAGTAAGCGGTTTAGCCAGGGGATGCCGGGAAAACAACTGTGTGTTAATAGGCGGGGAAACCGCTGAGATGCCCGGTATTTATGCGGTCGGCGAATTTGACTTGGCCGGGACGATTATCGGAGTAGTGGAACGGGAACTATTAATTACCGGAGCCGCCATCCACCCCGGCGACCAAGTTATAGGCCTGCCGTCGCTGGGATTGCATACCAACGGTTATTCATTGGCCCGCCGGGTTTGTTTTGAACAGTTGCGGTTGCATCCGGAGGATTACATTCCGGAGTTGCAGGGCTCCATCGGCTCTGTCTTATTGGCGGGGCATCGCTCGTATTTCGCTGAAATTTACCCTTTGATTGAGCGAAAGTTGGTCAAGGGGCTGGCACATATCACCGGAGGCGGTTTTTATGATAATATTCCGCGAATTTTGCCCTCCGGTTCCGGGGTGATAATCCGGAAGGGAAGCTGGCCGGTATTGCCGATCTTTGAATTTTTGCAAAAGGCGGCAACTATACCGGATGCGGAGGCTTACCGGGTGTTCAACATGGGAATCGGGATGGTCCTGATCTGCAAACCGGGGGATTATGGGGAAATCCGGCGGTTCATACCGGAGAGCTACTTGATTGGAGAAGTAGTGGCCGGAGAAAAAACGGTGGTAATTTCATAATCATGGAACAAACCTTGCCAAGAATCGGGGTATTGGTCTCCGGCGGCGGGACCAATCTTCAGGCCATAATTGACGCCGCCGCGACCGGAGTCATCAAGGCTCAAGTGGGAGTAGTAATCGGCAATAAACCGGGGATCTTCGCCCTGGAAAGGGCGGAAAGGCATAAAATCCCGGCTGTTGTCATTGATCACCGCCGCTACCCCTTTGCCGATCAGTTCTCGTTGGCTATCTTGGACTGTCTGCGGGAGCACCGGATCGACCTTGTTTGCCTGGCCGGATTTCTACGGATCTTAACCCCGGCTTTAATCCAAGCTTATCCAAACCGGATTCTCAACATCCATCCGGCTTTATTGCCGGCCTTTGGCGGTCAGGGAATGTACGGCCATCATGTCCATGAGGCTGTGATAGCCTCCGGCGCCAAATACTCCGGGGCCACGGTTCACATAGTAACCACGGAAACCGATGCCGGTCCGATTATTACTCAAGGCCTAGTCAAGGTGGACGATGACGACACCCCTGAAAGTCTGGCCGCCAAGGTCCTCCAGGTCGAACATAGAATTTATCCCGAGGCTATCGAGATGGTTTTGGAAGATAAAATTGAGATCGACGGGTTGCGGGTGAAAATAAAAGGTTAAACGGGAGGAAGCTATGGCGAGGATTAAAAGAGCTTTGATAAGTGTATCCGACAAGACCGGCCTGATTGAGCTGGTTAAGTTTTTGGCGGCGGCGGGGGTGGAGCTCATCTCTACCGGGGGAACTTACAAAACCATTAAGGATGCCGGTTTAACGGTAACCTACATCTCCGAGGTGACTGGTTTTCCGGAGATACTCGACGGGCGGGTAAAAACCCTCCATCCGGCGATTCATGGTGGTCTGCTGGCAATAAGAGACTCCGCCGAACACCAGCGGCAATTGGAAGCCCAGCATATTCAGCCCATTGACTTAGTGGTGGTAAACCTCTATCCTTTTGCGGCCACTATCGCTAAACCCGGAGTGACTTTAGAGGAAGCCATTGAAAACATCGACATCGGAGGGCCATCAATGCTCCGCTCGGCCGCTAAAAATCACCGGGATGTTACGGTGATTGTCGACCCGGCGGATTATCCCCGTTTAATGGCGGAAATGAAGGCCAATAACGACGAAACCACCTTGGAATTTCGCCGGCAGTGCGCGGTTAACGTTTACCGGCTTACTTCTTTATATGATTCATTGATCTTTAATTACTTAAACTCTCAATACCGGGAGACCCCGGAGGAATATCCCGAACTGTTGCAACTGGCCTTTGTCAAAAAACAAGCGCTCCGTTACGGTGAAAATCCGCACCAAAAGGCGGCTTTTTACCGGGAAATAGACCCGGCGGCCGGGACCATTACTACAGCCAAGCAGCTTCACGGCAAGGAACTTTCCTATAATAATATCGGCGACGGCAACTCCGCTTTGGAGCTGGTGAAAGAATTCAAGGAACCGGCCGTAGTGGCCGTTAAACATGCTAATCCGTGCGGAGTCGGTATTGCCGGGGATATTTATGAAGCATACCAAAAAGCCTATCAGAGCGACCCGGTTTCCATCTTTGGAGGAATTATCGCCCTTAATCGCGAAGTAAATCTAAAGACTGCGGAAGCCATGGCCGAATTGTTTCTAGAGATCGTGATCGCGCCGTCTTTTTCGGCCGAAGCCTTTGAGCTGCTTGCCAAGAAGAAAAACCTCCGTCTTTTGGAAGTGCCCGGCTTGGGAAAACTCAGCAGCCAACCCGGGTATGATCTTAAAAAAGTAGCCGGCGGCCTTTTAATCCAAGACTTAGATTTGGGAGCGGCGGATCCGGCGGGATTGAAAGTGGTTACCAAACGCCAGCCGACCCCCGCTGAAATGACGGAGTTGCTTTTCGGCTGGAAAGTAGTGAAATATGTTAAATCCAATGCTATTGTTCTTACCAAAGACCTGGGTACCATTGGAGTGGGCGCCGGGCAAATGAACCGGGTGGGCGCGGCCAGGATCGCCATCGGCCAGGCCGGTGAAAAAGCCGCCGGATCCTGTTTGGCCTCAGATGCTTTCTTCCCAATGCCCGACACGGTGGAGGAAGCCGCCAAAGCCGGGATTAAAGCCATCATTCAGCCCGGCGGTTCTCTCAGGGATCAAGATTCAATTGAGATGGCCGATAAACATGGAATTGCCATGGTTTTCACCGGGATTCGCCATTTCAAACATTAATTTTTGACCTGGAGATTTTCATAGAATGGAGGGAATTCATGCTTGACATAAATGAAATTAAAAAATTGATTCCGCACCGTTACCCTTTTTTACTGGTGGACCGGATTATTGAAGTGGAAAAGGGCCGCCGGGCGATAGGAATAAAGAATATTACCTCCAATGATTATTATTGCCAACAACAGTATTTCAACGGTGATTGTTTAATTCCCGGCTCCTTGCAGGTGGAGATGATGGCCCAGGTGGCAGCCTTTGTCATTATGGAAGAAGGCCAAAACACCAACACTATTCCGCTCTTTGCCGCGCTTGAAAAAGCCAGGTTCCGCCGGGCGGTCCAACCGGGCGACCAGCTCCGGATCGAAGTGGAATTAATCAAGTTTAAAGCCAGAACCGGTAAATTTAGCGCCAAAGTTTATATTGACGGAGAATTGACCAGTGAAACCCAGTTCACCTGTATGCTGGTACCGGCTTAAGGCACTGCCGGCGAAGACTTTTTGGAGGATGGTAACATGGCTTTAGTGACCAAGACGTCCTTAAAATCTTTTCCGATGATTACCAGGGGGAAAGTACGGGATGTCTATGATTTGAACAAATACTTGTTGATTGTGGCCACTGACCGGCTTTCCGCCTTTGATGTGGTTTTTGAAGAACCTATTCCGGAGAAAGGCCGGGTCTTGACCGGGCTCTCCGCCTATTGGTTCAATCAGACCGCCGCTGACTTCCCCAACCATTTGATTACGGATGACATTACTGAGGTGCCCGGTTTAACGGCTGAGGAAAGGGATATCTTACGGGGCCGATCGATGCTGGTTAAAAAAGGCCGGGTGGTTCCGGTGGAATGTGTTGTCCGTGGCTATTTGGCGGGAAGCGGCTGGAGGGAATACCAGTCCGGCGCCACTGTTAACGGTATAAAGCTGCCGGCCGGTTTAAAAGAGAGCAGCCAACTTCCGGAACCGATTTTTACCCCCACCACCAAAGAAGCAGTGGGCCACGATCAGCCCATCACCTATGAACAATTGGAAGCAAAGGTGGGAGCGGAATTAGCCCGGCAGTTAAAGGATTATTCCCTTAATCTTTATAAATTGGCCGCCCAAAAAGGGGAAGCTAGCGGTATTATTATTGCCGACACCAAATTTGAATTCGCCTTGATAGATGGAGTATTAACGGTGGTTGATGAGATTTTCACCCCGGATTCCTCACGCTTTTGGCCCCGGGATCAATATCTTCCCGGCCGGCCGCAGCCAAGTTTCGATAAACAATATGTCCGCGATTATTTGGAAGGGATTCACTGGGACAAGCAGCCGCCAGCCCCTCATTTACCGGAAGAAATCATCAAAAGGACCAGTGAAAAATATCTGGAAGCCTACGAAAGAATTGTCGGGACGCCCTTAAAGGAAGAGTAGGATCATATTTGCACTTGAGGACGGGGCTCCTGTCCGTATTTACTTGGAGGATACTGATGAAATTTTTAGTCATCGGCAACGGCGGCCGGGAGCATGCTCTCGCCTGGAAGTTGTCTTTAAGTCCCTTGGTAACCAAGATATATTGCCTGCCAGGCAACGGCGGAACTAAAGACGTGGCGGAAAATGTCAACCTTGATCCGCTAAACAACGAAACAATAGCCGATTTTGCCGCTAAAAATCAAATAGATCTCACGGTAGTTGGACCGGAAGCATATTTGGCCTCAGGCATCGTCGATCTTTTCCGGAAAAGAGGTCTTCCCATCTACGGCCCCACCATGCAAGCCGCCCGTTTGGAGTCGAGTAAGGCTTATGCCAAGGATTTCATGAAAAAATACGGGATCCCCACTGCCCAGTACCGGACCTTCACCGATCCTGCCCCGGCCAGGGAATACATTGCAGAAAAAGGAACTCCGATAGTGGTGAAAGCTGACGGGTTGGCGGCCGGAAAAGGCGTGGCGGTAGCCTTCGACCGGGAAACCGCTTTTAAGGCAGTGGATGATACCATGACCGGCAGGGTTTTCGGAGAGGCCGGAAACTCGGTGGTCATTGAAGAATACCTGGAGGGTGAGGAAGTATCGTTGCTGGCTTTTTGCGACGGGAAAACCGCGGTACCGATGCTTCCGGTTCAAGACCACAAAAGGATTGGTGATGGGGATACTGGGCCCAATACCGGCGGAATGGGAACTTATGCTCCGGCGACCGTATTTTCCGAAGGAATGGCGGAGCGTATTAAACAAGAGATTTTGGAACCAACTATGCGGGCTATGGAAAAGGAAGGTTCTCCTTTTGTGGGGATATTATTCTTGGGTTTGATGATTACCAAAAACGGCCCTAAATTGGTTGAATATAACGTGCGTTTCGGCGATCCGGAAACGCAAGTTGTTTTGCCTTTGCTGGAGAGCGATCTGGCCACCGTCTTTTTAGAGGCGGTTCATGGAAGATTAAGCCCGGACTTGGTCCGCTGGAAGCACGGGACCACCGCTGTTTGCGTAGTGGCGGCTTCCGCCGGCTATCCGGGGCCATACCAAAAGGGCCGGGAGATTACCGGCCTGGAACAAATAAAAGAGTCTTTAGTTTTTCATGCCGGAACAGGAGTCGACCGGGACCGGCGACTGGTAACCACCGGCGGCCGGGTGTTAAACCTGGTCCATCTGGGAGCAAATATCCGGGAAGCGGTGGCCGGAGTCTATCGGGATATCAGCAAACTAAGGTTTGAAGGAATCTATTACCGCCGGGATATCGGCCACCGCGAATTGGAGCGATCGGCGGCCGGTCAATAAGATCCTTCCTCCGCAGCCTCCACTAAAACCTGAATATTTTCCGGTTTGACATACGGTGGCACCGAACAGGCGGTGCTTAAAATATATCCGCCCCCTGGCGCTCCGATTTTCAATCTTTGCCTCGCGTCCGCCCTTACTTCAGCCGGTTTTTTGGTCAGCATCGTATTTACCGGATCAATGTTCCCTTTAATAAACAGCCGGTTTCCGAGTAAAGCCTTGGCTTCAGCCAGATCCGTATCGCCGATGGGGGGAGGATCAAGGCACTCGATCCCGTCGACACCGGTTTCAGCCATCAATGGCAACCGGTCCCCGATTGAACCGCAAGTATGGGTGTAAACGAAGACGCCGGTTTCTTTCAAAGACCCGACAATCCGTTTTTCATACGGCAGGACAAATTTCCGGTAAAACGCCGGGGAGATAAAACCGCTGCCTGCAAAGGGGGAAGAGATCACTACAGCATCAATTCCCCGGCTGACCTGGAGTTTCCCGAAGGCGATTGAACCTTCAGTCAAAGCATCCAGTATTGCCTGACATTTTTCCGGATCATCGACCAGACTCATCAAAGCAGTTGAGTAATCCAGCAACTCCATGAGCTGAGTAAACGGCGAGGAAATTTCAGCATGAACCGAAACGGAGTCGCCGACTTCTCGGAGGACTATATCGATGGTCCGGGTTAAATATTCGGGGAAATAAGAATCACGGTTTGTTTCATAGGGGTTCATTCCATAATAGAATGGATATTTTAACCCGCATTCATCATGAAGTTCGTTATAATACAGCTTTTCGGGATCAACCTCTTCCAGGGTAGGGAAGCGCCGTCCCCCGGCGGGAAAATGTTTTACCAGATCGTCTTTTGGGCATTCAGTGATATCGCCGTTTTGCCAGTGGACAATCTCACTTCCGCCGGGTCCCGGCTCAATCTTGGCCACCTTTTTAAGCCAATTGGGGTCGCGTCCCGGGAGATTGATTAAAATACCGTCGAAACGGTACCGGCGGCATAAGGTAATCAATGCTTCGGCAAAACCCTCGCTGGTAAACCAGAGCCGGCTGGGGGGGATCCCTGTGTTGAGTAGGTAATGCCCAATGCTCAATTGGCACATTACCGGCGCCCGATCCGGAACCTGGCGGCTCATAGCTGTTTTCATACGATCTTTACTGTTCATACCAATTTTCCTTTCAGAAGCTTTCCGGCCTCGGAATTTTTATCCCTTAACCGCTCCGGATGTGAGTCCTTTGATGAATTGTTTGGACATCAGAATGTAAAGAACCAGGATCGGCAATGTGGCCAGCGTTAGGATGACCAGGACCTTTGTCCAGTCCGTCTGGTAGGTTCCGAAAAAGTAAGTAACTCCCAATAGAAGCGTTCTTTGGTCCTCTCTTAAATTGAAGATCAAAGGAAACCAGATGTCATTCCAAATGTTGATCAAATTAAAGATGGCTACGGTCCCCAGCGCCGGCCGGATCAAGGGAATAACAATACTCGAATAGGTGCGGAAACGGGAAGCTCCGTCGATCTCCGCCGATTCCATCAACTCGTGGGGCACTTCCTGAATAAAGGTGGTTAATATAAAGACGGCCATAGGGATTCCCCAGGCGAGGTAGACCGGGATTAGGCTGATTACTGAACCCATCAACCCCAACGAGCGGATAATCTGAAAAATATTGATGGTGCCCAGCCTGATCGGGATCATAATTCCCGCTAAAAACAGCAGGTAGATAAATTTGGAGGTAAACCCCTTCCAGTTGGCCAGGGCGTAGGCAGCCAGAGATCCGATAAATAATATGCCGACTATGGTCACGACTGTTACTACCAAGGTATTCCAACAATAAAGCAGAAAGTTGCTTTCGTTGAAAACATAAAGATAAGCGTCGAAATTTGGCCGCAGTGGAAGAGAAAACGGGTTTTGGAAGATCTGCAGCTGTTTTTTGATGGAATTGACGAGCATTGTCCACATGGGAAATAAGACAATGAACGCCCAAACGGAAAGAATGAGATAATGGATTAGGGTTACTCTTCGTTCTTTCATTGAAATGGCTCCAATTAGTTAGATTTTTTTTCGGCCCGGCTATTGGAAAACAACCATAGCGAGACACCGACCAATAAAATAAAGAAGATGACAGTGGCGATGCTAGCGCCGACTCCCATATTCGGTTCGCCGATTGGGTGCTGCCCGGAGATTCCGGTCCGGTAGAAAAACGTACCCAGGATGTCGGTGGAGTATTCCGGCGCGCCGTTGGCGTTTTCCATTGCAAAGACGATATCGAAGGCGTTAAAATTGCCGACAAAGGTCAGGATCGAAACCAGTCCGATGACCGGAACCAGCAATGGGAGCTTGATTCGCCAAAAAACCTGGGTTTTGGAGGCGCCGTCGATGTCGGCCGCCTCATAGAGATCATCCGGAATCCCCTGGAGGCCGGCAAGAAAGATCATCGTCGGGATGCCCACCCATTGCCAGGCTGTCACCAGTCCGACCATGATCATCGCCACTTTAGGATCACCCAGCCAGGGGTAGCTTGCGAATTGTTTAAAACCAAACAGCACCAACAGTTGGTTAAGCGCGCCCCAATTGGGATTGAGGATTAATTTCCATAAAAACCCCGTTACCAGGACAGAGACCGTGGCCGGTAAAAAGATTATCGTGCGGTATATCGAGCGGCCTTTTAGAGGGCCGGAAAGGATGTTGGCAAAGATCAGCCCTAGGGTATTCTGGATCCCCATACAGATGGCGAATAAGATACAAGTATGTAGAAAAGCGCCGATTAAACGATCACGGTAAAAAGGGTCGCTAAACAAATCAACGTAATTTTTTAGCCCGACAAAATGGGTCGGCACAAACCCTGACCCGGTGTACAGGCTTAGCCGCATGGAATTGAAGAGCGGAAAGGCCATAAACCCGATATAGATAACCAAAGCGGGCAATGTATATAAAAACCAGTTGTCTCTCCGCTTCTTTTTTGATTTAGGTTTCGGCAGGTAATTTGTTAATACGGTCTGACTCATTGGTTACTCCTTTTATCGGGAAGTGGGATACAGGAAGCGAGAGGTGGGAATTTAAGCAATTATATTAGAATCAACAATCTCACTTTGTCTCCCCTTTTCTGCTTTTAGTTTAAATAGCGCCCGGCATGGATTTTTTCCATGCCAGGCTCTTTTAATCCTTTAATCTAGCGAGTCCATTGAATTACCTGAAAAAGCATTTATCCGGATTACTTTTTAAAATGTTGGGTCGGGGCATACCATTGCTCAAGTCCGGCTTGGAGGCTGTCGGCGGCTTCTTGCGGAGTCATGGCCCCTTTGGCTACTGCCAGAGCCGCATTTTGGGTCAAAGTATAACCATCGGGCTTGCCTTGGGGGGCATCCATCAAAACCGGCCAATCAAAACGCAAGTCGGTCTCTTTACCTTTACTGATGGCCAGGAAATCACTGGCATGTTTGCTGGTGACTTTCAGGCTCGCTCCGACTTTGGACAGCGGATAGAAACCGGGGAGTTGATCCGCCAAAATTTGAGCGGCCTCTTTGGTCATTAACCATTCGATAAACTTCTTGGCTTCTTTTTGGTATTTAGAAGCTTTATTGATGCCCATACCGCAGTCGGGATGGAAGCAAACGATGGTCGGACGGCCGGCTGGCGCCGGAGTGGCGAAGACGCTCCATTCGAAACTTGGGCCGGCTTTTTCAAACATGGAGATATCCCAGGAACCGCCGAAGAACATGGCAGCTTTGCCAAGAAGGAAGAGCTGTTGAGCATCGTAATAAGATACGCCCTCTTGTCCGGCGGGGAGATACGGGGAGATGTCTTTAATCGCCTGGAAGGCGGAGACCATTTTGGCGTCGTTGAAAGGAACCTTGCCGGTTTCATATTCCAAACGGGCCGTCCGGCCGCCGATAAAATTGGGGAGCAGGTTCATAAAGACGATCTCGTTCATATCCCATTGATCTTTGGAACCGTTGGCAAACGGAATGATCCCGGCCGCTTTTAAAGTTTTGGCGGTGGCCATCAGTTCCTGCCAGGTCTTGGGAACTTGCAGGTTGTATTTTTTAAACATATCCACGTTATAATAAATACCGTGGGAAACCGCTATAAACGGCAATCCATAGATTACGCCCTTATCGTTGGTCCAGGGGCTGAGATTACCTTCGGTATAATTGGTTTTTAAACCTTTGATATCGGTAAGCGGCGATAAAAAGCCGTCCCGGTAGAGGTCAGCGCTGATCTTGAACGACCGGAGATACATCAAATCGGGGCCGTTCCCTCCGGTTAATTGGGTACGGAGGACGGCGTTGTAATCCGGCGGGTTGGTGGGGTTGAATTTAATCACGATATTGGGGTTTTTCTTAGTGAAAGCCGTCAACAGCTTGTTAACCTGTTCAACGTCATCCACCCGCCAGGAACCCAGCGTCAAGGTGACTTTTCCGGCGCTAAATCCGGTATTTACCGTTAAAACACTGACAAGCACCATCAGAACTAAAAAAACAGCTAAAAAACGGACTTTTTTCAAATTAACTCCTCCTTAAAATTTTTGTTACTTCCGAAACTTAACCCCATACCAAATATGTACAACTTTGGCTTTCACCATCCTTTCTTATTCCGTCTTTAAGACAAAAAAAGAGCTGAAAGGGATATTCCTCTCAGCTCTTGCCTTCGCGTCGCACGCTGAAACCAGTAAGAGTCACCAATTATTCTGTTAATTTTAGTTTAATTTATTGTAAGCGAAATGTCAATAGAACTTTTGGGAAAATAGCCTGCCGGTTGCTGAACCAAACCCTTGTTTACCTGGTGATTGGAGAGCTTTCAGAGAACTTGCGTATACCGGATTTACCAGTTCCACGGAATTTTCAGCCCGGATAAATAGGCTCCGGAGAATACCTGGCCGGCGGTAATCTTCTCTTAATAAAATTGAGACTGGAAAATATGCGCCAACAGTGGATTTGGCTTTTAAAATTTAAAATTAGAAATGCCAGCGAGAGATTAACCCTGAAAAAGACCGGGGCAACTCTACAGTTTTCATTTGAACAGTGCCTTTATGGTTGGAGGATTAATCGGGTTGACTATTATGTGAATGGGTGATAAAATTTATTCACATTTAAATATTTCATTAGGTGTCCGGAGAGTCCGGATGAAAAGGGAAAGCGGTTATAATCCGCTACAGCCCCCGCTACTGTAAGTGAGGATGGGCCGTTTTGAAAAAGCCACCGGGAACCCGGGAAGGCCAACGGTTGCAGATGAATCACGAGTCAGGAGACCTGCCTGATGAATTTGGAGTTTATTCCTTCGGTGGGAAGGAACTGCCGACTTATACCTTAAGAAATAGGCCGCCCTTTCTAGTCTCCCGGGAAGGGCGTTTTTCATTCTCCCCGAGGCAAAAGAGGGGTGAATGTATGTCAAATAATAATAAAAAGTAAAAATGGAAGTCCACCAAAGAATTAAGAAAGGAGATGCCGCCAATGTTTAAAAAGACTACCCTGATATTGCTTTGTGTAATCATGTTTACACTTTTGGCTGCTTCCCCGGCATGGGCGATGCATATCATGGAAGGATTCCTGCCGCCGGTATGGTGTATCTTCTGGGGCGCTCTGTCGCTTCCGTTTGTTATTTTGGGGTTTTTCTCCATTCAGAAGATAATCAAGACCAACCCCCGCCTTAAAATGCTACTGGCAATGGCCGGCGCTTTTGCCTTTGTGCTTTCCGCGTTAAAGATTCCATCCGTAACCGGGAGTTGCTCTCATCCGACCGGAGTTGGTTTGGGAGCCATTATCTTCGGCCCAACCGTCATGAGCGTATTAGGGGCGATTGTCTTACTGTTTCAAGCTGTTTTAATTGCGCACGGAGGGCTTACAACTCTGGGCGCGAATACCTTTTCCATGGCTGTGGCAGGACCAATTGTAGCATTTGCTGCCTATAAAATAGTTAAGAAGGTACATGGTCCGCAGTGGCTGGCCGTTTTTCTGGCGGCCGCGTTGGGGGACTTGCTGACTTACGTTACTGCATCGATACAGCTGGCTCTGGCTTTTCCTTCTGAAACCGGCGGTTTCTTGACATCTTTTACGAAATTTATGGGCATCTTCGCAATTACCCAGATCCCCTTAGCCATCAGTGAAGGTATCCTAACGGTTTTGATATTCAATGCCATTATTGCCAATAGCAAGAATGAGTTGAAGGATTTGAAATTGTTTTCCTGGGAGGCGTGAAGATGAATCCGGAACTGACAAAACCAGTAAATAGAGCTAAACGAATCCTGATTAATGTCATACTAATTGTTATGGTGCTGGGTCTGATGTTGGCGCCGTTATTTATGGCGAAAAATGCCGAATTCGGCGGGGCAGATATCCGGGCTAAAGAAGCGCTCTCCGAAATTAAACCCGGTTTTAAGCCCTGGTTCAATCCAATCTTTGCACCTCAAAGCGGTGAGGTCGAAACTTTCTTTTTTGCGTTGCAGTCGGCGTTAGGAGCAGGATTGATCGGCTATTTCTTAGGTTATATGCAGGGCCGCGCCAAAAAAGATGCCGGTAAATAAATCATGATTAGTATCGATAAGTATGCCTACAATTCAAAGTTGAAATCGAAAGACCCCCTGCTTAAATTGTTATTTGCCCTACTGACAATTGGAGTTTGCCTCTGGGCGAATTCAGTCTCAATATCTATTGTAGTAATTTTAATAATGTCCGGGGTGACCGTTTATCAAGGCGGCACCCCCGCTTCGCTATTTTTGAAACTATTATTGCTGCCGGCGCCGTTTTTGGTCATCGGAGTATTAACGATTGCCGTGGAGTTTTCAACAAAACCGGATATTTTTATCATCTCTGTCACTCTTTCCGGGTTGCATATCGGGATCGCGAAAGCAGGGATTGTAAATGCGGCGCGTTTATTCTTTAAAGCGCTGGGAGCGGTCTCCTGTTTGTATTATTTATCACTGAGCACACCAATGGTGGATTTGCTGGGGGTTCTGCGCCGGTTAAAAGTACCCAAATTGATGTTAGATTTGATGGGTTTGATTTACCGGTTTATCTTCGTATTGCTGGACACAGCAAGCGCGATGATTACCGCTCAGAGTTCCCGGCTTGGGTTTTCAAGCCTTTCAGCCGGATATCGTTCTTTGGCTGCAGTTGCTACGACGCTTTTTATCCGCGCCTACAAAAGGTCGGATGAGCTTTATACCGCTTTAGAGGCCAGGGGGTATGATGGTGAACTAAATGTACTTGAGGAACGGTTTGAGACGCGCTGGACCGAATATATCATGCCGATATCGCTCAATCTGTCCCTTATTATGGCTGCGTTGTTTTTTAGGCGGTTTATGGGAGGCTTACTTTGATGAATGAGAATGTAATAGAGACACAAGACATTCATTATACATATCCCGACGGAACCATTGCTTTAAAGGGCGTAACCATTGGAATAAAAAGAGGACAATTCACAGCTATCCTTGGCGGCAATGGGGCCGGGAAATCCACTTTGTTTTTAAATTTTAACGGCATATACAAACCTTCCTCCGGACGAGTATTGTTTAATGGAATACCATTGGATTATTCCCATAAAGGCTTGAAAGAACTGCGCCGGAGGGTAGGAATTGTTTTCCAAGATCCCGACATTCAGCTATTCTCCGCCAGCGTGTATCAGGATATTTCTTTCGGGGCGGTCAACCTGAAGTTGCCGGAAGAAGAGGTGCGGCGAAGAGTTGACGCCGCCATGGCGAGAACCGGCATTTCACACTTGAAGGAGAAACCGACCCATTGCCTTAGTTTCGGCCAAAAAAAAAGGGCGGCTATCGCCGGTGTTCTGGCAATGGAACCGGAAGTGTTGGTTCTTGATGAACCGACAGCCGGGCTTGACCCGAAGGGAGTCAGTGAAATTATGAGACTGCTAAAGGAAACCCAAAGCGAACTCGGCATTTCTATTGTCATTGCTACTCATGATATCGACATTGTACCGTTGTATTGTGACAATACTTATGTGATGGATGATGGCCAAATTGTGTTGGCAGGAACGCCCAAAGAGGTGTTTTCGGAAAAGGAAGCGATCCGGAGCGTGCATTTAAGACTGCCGCGCATCGGACATCTAATGGAAATATTGAAGGACAAAGATGCTTTTGAATTTAAGGAGACGGCGGTAACCATATCGGAGGCGCGGAGAGTGTTGAATGAATGGAAAAATTCGCGGAATGTATAGATTCCAAGTTATGGCGCGACATTAAAAACTATAGCAACGGACGGTTCACTTCAGCAGTCCAGGGGAGAAAATGGTCGAAGGCCAAACTCAGCAGTTTGGTTTTTTCAATATATTGTCTCGTCTCCCTAAAGGGGGGCACCCCTTTATACCTAGTAACCGCCCCCGGACCGGCGTTATAGGCGGCTACAGCCAGCTCCAGGCTGCCGAAACGATTGATTTGTTCTTGCAAATATCCGGCCCCGACTGTGATATTCTTTTTTACATCTTTCCAATCGGCCAATTTATCGGGGGAAAGCTGCATTAACCCCCGGCAGCCCGTGGAGCTTACGGCGTCAACGCGGTACTCGCTTTCGACCCCGATTACAATAGCTATTAATACCGGGTCGAAGGTCTCCATTATGGCGGCATGAATAGCCTGATCGTGACAATTATAAAGTTCCATAACTAAAGTGACTTTATCGGATATCGCTTTTCTTTCCTGGTTGATTCGTTCCATGGCATTGATTTCATTGATGAAATATGTAACGCCAACCAAAAAAAGAATAGCCACCAAAGTCGCCAGTACTAGTTTAAAATTGATTAGTTTCTTTAAATTCAAAAGTTTCCCCTCTTTCGCAATTTCAATGATGGCATAGGGAGACGTTTTCGAGTATAACCAAATATAAGGTTTTTTGTCAACCCGCGCCTGTTTGGGGATGCTTTTTTCAATAATATTTTCCCAGTTAAAACTTGGTTTGCAATTTTTCCCGTTATTTTCTTAAATTGTTGTTACAAGATCATTATCGCCGGCAAAAAGGCGCCCGATACCTTAAAATGCTTTAACGCCGGCAATTCGCTGATGGAGGAGGATTACCGGCCGAAACCGGAAATATCAAGGCTTTATTTGCCGGAATCCTTTTCCGAAAGATTGCAGGAATGAATTGATTAAATACCGAATACTTACTGTTAAATTATTGTTTTTACTATAGTAATAAAACAGGGTATGATATCAAATCCAGACTATCACATTTCATCACCCACAATGGAGCTAACATGGCGGGAAAAGTATGGCGAATATCCGAAAGTACTGGCAGTAAGGCTGATTTGCTTGCTAAGCAACTTGGAGTCTCTACTTTATTAGGCCAACTGTTGTTAAACAGAGGTATAAGTGAACAAGCCACCGCCGAGGCTTTTTTAACCCCGGATCTGGGCCAGCTTCACGATCCCTTTCTCTTTAAAGACATGCGGCGGGCGGTCGAAAGGCTGCGACAAGCCATCGAACGCCAGGAACAGGTTTTGATATACGGCGATTACGACGTGGACGGGATTACTTCGATTGCCCTGATGATTCGGGTATTGGGCAAACATTTACAGGGTAAATTATTATATTACATCCCTAAAAGACTGGAAGAGGGTTACGGCTTACACTTAAACTGTCTGGAAAAGGCCCTGACCAGGGGGGTTTCGCTTGTAATCACCGTAGACTGCGGTGTTAGCGCCGGGGAAGAAGCGGATTATTTAAAATCCAAGGGCATCGATTTGATCATCACCGATCACCATCAACCACAGGAAAAATTGCCGGATGCTTACGCCATCATCGATCCTAAAATCAGCGACTCGGGGTATCCTTTTCCGCTGCTGGCTGGAGTGGGGGTAACCTTTAAGCTTCTTCAAGGTTTGGCCGTTGTTTTACCGGAGATCAAGGAAAAATTAATGGCCAACCTGGATTTGGTAGCCTTTGGAACAGTGGCTGATATTGTGCCTTTGCTGGAAGAGAACCGGGTTTTAGTAAAATATGGCCTGGAGCGGATTGCCAAAACCGAAAATATCGGATTACAAGCTCTTATTCAAGGAGCTTCATTAAAGGGCAGGGAAGTCACCTGCGGCCATATTGGTTATGTTTTAGCGCCGCGAGTGAACGCCGCCGGGCGGATAGGTAATCCTAGCATCGGGGTTAAGCTTTTTCTTACCAACGATCCCTTACAGGCCATGGACTTCGCGAAAGAACTGGAGAAAGAGAATCAACTCCGCCAAGAAGTGGAAACCCTTGTTTTGCAGGAAGCAAAAGCTCAAATAGAGCAGGAGCCTTCGCTCGCCGAAGAACATGCCCTGGTCTTAGCCGGTGAAAATTGGCATTTGGGAGTAATAGGCATAGTAGCCTCCAGGCTAGTGGAGATCTATAATAAACCGGTAATCCTCATCGGATTGGACGGGGCGGAGGGCAGGGGTTCCGGGCGGAGCATTCCCGGATTTAACCTCTTTCAAGCCCTGGAAAACTGTGGCCAATTTATGGGGAAATTTGGCGGGCACGAGTTTGCAGCCGGCCTTACCATTTCCCGGGAACAGATCCCCGGTTTTCGAAAGGCGTTTCAGGAGTATGCCCGGGAAAACATCGCCCGGGAGGATCTGATCCCGAGTATTCAGGTTGAAGGATTGATCGATTTAAGCGGGGTGACTGTTGATTTAGCCAGGGAACTTGCTAAATTAGCTCCTTATGGCCCGGCAAACCCTACTCCGGTTCTTGGCTGCCGCAGCCTCCATCTGGTCGACTACAAAAATGTAGGGGAGAACGGGCGGCATTTAAAACTGAAAGTCGCCTGCCGGGATGTGGTCAGAGAGGGAATCGGATTTAATCTGGGATTTGTCCAGCAGGAGTTGGCCAGCGCCAGAGAGGTTGATCTGGCCTTTTCACTGGAGGAGAACAGCTGGAACGGATCGGCCCAGGTTCAATTGAACCTTAAAGATATTGTGACGCGGGGGTCAAACTGAATGTTTGAACCGGTAACCATCGAAGAGTTATTGCGAAAAAGCGCCGAAACCAAACCTCCGGCGGAAGTGGAGCGGATTAAAGCCGCTTACGAACTTGCGGCCGCAGCCCATCTGGGCCAAAAACGGGATTCGGGAGAGGATTATATTCAACACCCGCTGGAAGTAGCAGCCATTGTTTATGACTTGGGAATGGACACCACTTCCATCATCGCCGCCCTGTTGCACGATGTAGTGGAGGATACCGAGGTCACCGCCGAGCGGATCATCAAGCAATTCGGCTCGGAAGTGGCGTTACTGGTGGATGGGGTCACCAAACTAAGCAAGCTGGCTTTTCAAAGCAAGCAGGAACAGCAGATGGAGAACCTGCGTAAAATGTTTCTAGCCATGACTCAGGATCTCCGGGTGATCATTATCAAACTGGCCGACCGTTTGCATAACATGCGCACCTTAAAGCATTTGCCGGAGGATCGGCAGAAGAAGATCGCCAAGGAGACGCTGGAAATATACGCCCCGCTCACCCACAGGCTGGGAATGTGGAAGGTCAAATGGGAACTGGAGGATTTAGCCTTACGCTATCTCGATCAAGAAGCCTATTACGACCTGGTTAACAAAGTGGCCAAGAAACGCCAGGAGCGGGAGGGATTTATCAATGAAGTCAAGGAAACGCTCCAGCGGGCTCTGGCTGAAATCGAATTAAAAGCCGAGGTCCAGGGGAGACCGAAGCATTTTTACAGCATCTATGAGAAGATGCAGGAACAAGGGAAAGAGTTTAGCGAAATCTATGATTTAATGGGCTTAAGGGTAATTGTGCCCACGGTTCAGGACTGTTACGAGGTTTTAGGAATCGTCCACATTTTGTGGAAGCCGATTCCCGGCCGCTTCAAGGATTATGTGGCCATGCCGAAGTCCAATATGTACCAATCCCTCCATACCACCGTTATCGGCCCCAACGGCGAACCGCTGGAGATTCAGATCCGCACCTGGGAGATGCACCGCACCGCTGAATACGGCATAGCAGCCCACTGGTTGTACAAGGAAAACAGCCCCGACGACAAGGAATTACACGAAAAAGTAGCCTGGCTCCGCCATCTTATTGAATGGCAGGGAGAGATGAAGGACTCCGAAGAGTTTATGGAGAGCTTGCGGATCGGCCTTTTTATGGATGAGGTTTTTGTCTTCACCCCCAAGGGCGATGTCAAGAATTTACCGGCCGGATCGACTCCGGTTGATTTTGCTTACAGTATTCACAGCGCTCTAGGGCATCAATGCGCCGGGGCAAAGGTCAACGGCAGGCTGGTTCCTTTGGACTACCAGTTGAAAAACGGCGATATCATTCAGATTGTCACCTCCAAGCAAAACACCGGTCCCAGCAGGGACTGGCTTCAGTTTGTTAAAACCTCTAAAGCCAAAAACCGGATCCGCCAGTGGCTCCGTGAACAGAACCGGGAAGCCAACATTCAAATCGGCCGGGAGATCATCGAAAGGGAACTGAAGAAACATGGGTTGGACCTTCAGGAGAACCTCCGCCAGGAAAACCTGGCCGAAGCGGCCAAAAAATTCGGTTTCGGCGCGGTTGACGATCTCCTGGCGGCAGTGGGCGATTTAAAACTTACCGCCAACCAGGTCATCGGTAAATTGGGAATCGAAAAAGAACCGCTCAAACAGTTGAAACCGGAAGCGGAGGAGAAGAAAAAGATCCGCCGTCCGGGGTTGGGCATCAAAGTGCGGGGAGTGGAAAACCTGTTGGTCCGCTTTTCGAAATGCTGCAACCCGGTGCCCGGCGATCCCATTACCGGCTATATTACCAGAGGCAAGGGAGTTTCCATTCACCGCCTGGATTGCCCCAATTTGGGGAGCGAAGATAGAGAACGGGTTATTGAAGTGGAATGGGATAAAGAGATTCAGGGTTCCTATCCGGTGGATATTGAGATTGAAGGGGCCGACCGGGTCAACTTGTTGACCGATATCATGAACGCCATCTCTGAGATGAAACTCTATTTAAGCGCCGCCAAAGTCCGCTCCAAAAAAGGGATCGCTTTTATCAATCTCACTTTGGAGATCGCCCATTCCGATCAATTACAACTGATATTCAAACGGGTAAAAAAAGTCGAAGGAATCCAGCGGATATACCGGGTTAGCCGCCTGGTAAGGTAAAACAAGATGCGGGCAGTGATTCAAAGGGTTTTAAAAGGCAAGGTAACGGTGGCCGGGGATACTGTCGGAGAGATCGGCCCCGGGTTGGTGGTATTTTTGGGGGTTGGCAACGATGATTTGGCGGCCGATTGTGTCTATCTGGCTCAGAAAATAGTCAACCTGCGGATTTTTGAAGATGAGGCCGGGAAATTAAACATCTCGGCCCTGGAACGGAAATTACCGTTTTTAATAGTCTCCCAATTTACCTTATTCGGAGATTGCCGGAACGGCCGCCGTCCCAGCTTTACCGGGGCGGCGCCCCCGGAGACCGGGGAGAATCTTTATGAAGTTTTCTGCGCCGAAGTAGCCAAGCACGGCCTCCAGGTTGCCAAAGGGCGTTTTCGCGCTCATATGCTGGTGGAGATCGTCAACGACGGTCCGGTAACGATATTAGTGGATAGTAAAAAAGTCTTTTAAATTTATATTTCTCATTAGTCGCTTACAGAATGCAGCCTCTGGAGCAGGGAAAAATGAGATTGCTTTCAATAGACAATGTCAAAGAAAACATGCGACTGGCGAAGAGCATTTATTCCGCTGAAGGCAATGTTTTGCTGGCCGAAGGGACATCACTAACCGCCCGCTATATCGGACGTTTGAAAGAACTGGGTATCGCCTCCCTGTATATTTTGGATAAACGGGTTGGGAATATTGAAATTGACGAGTTGGTAAAAGTCCAAACCCGGAATGAGGCAACGAGGCTGGTCAAAGAGGCGATGATTAATATCAGGGACAGCCGCAGCGTAAGCGGTGAAAAGATTCAGAAAGTCGTTAACGACGTAATGGAGGAGATTATTCTCAACCGCAGCGTCAACTTTAATTTGGTCGATATCCGGGCCATGAACGACTACCATTTTTCCCATAATGTCACGGTATGCGTATTGTCGTTAATGACCGGAATCGCTATGAATTACAATTATTATAAATTAAAACAACTTGGCGCCGGCGCTATCCTTCACGATGTCGGCAAGGCTAAAATTTCCGATAAAATTCTCAATAAAAACGGGAAATTGACTACTGAAGAGTTTGCCGAGATCCAAACCCACGCTCAGATTGGATACGATATTTTAAAAAAATATAGTGATATCAGTAGCGTCTCGGCGATTGTAGCCTGGCAGCATCATGAAAGATATGGCGGGACCGGATACCCCAGGGGGATTAAAGGCGCCGAGATTCATGAATTTGCTAGAATAACCGCCTTAGCGGATGTATATGACGCTTTGTCCACCGACCGGATTTACCGGCGGCGGCTTTTGCCTTACGAGGTAATCGAGTACATCAGGGATAAAGGGAAAGGGTCCTTTGATCCGGAGATTACCGAAGTATTTTTAAAAAACATCGCTCCTTTTCCCATTGGCAGCATGGTATTGCTAAACAACGGTGAAAAAGGGGTAGTGATTGAAGTTCCCAAGGATTTCCCGGCCCGCCCGAAAGTTAAAAAATAATCGCCGATCAAAGCGGTAAAATGGTGGAAACGCCGGTTGAAAAAGATTTGAAAAAGGATTTAACCACCTTTGTTTTAAAGGCGTTAAAGGATGATGAAGTTTAATATTTTTGTTTGCCAGGTTTAGGAAGATTGTGTTATAGTTTTTTTAGATATAAAGATCTTAAGCTATGTTCTTAAAAGTGGTTGATTTTTAATATCTTTTCTCTGTGTCTCCGCATCTCCGGAGCCTATAAATAAAGCCACAGAGACACAGAGCAAGAACATGTAGTATAATCAAATGGGTTCCAATTTATCAATAAGTGCTTTTAAATTTTTCGGCTTGGAGGAAGAATGAAGTCACGCAAAATAGCCTATTTATTATGGCTGGTAGGCGTTTTTGGCTGTCTGGGGCTGCACCGGTTTTATCTCGGGAAAACCAAAACCGGCTTGCTTTGGCTGTGCACCGGGGGAGTGGCTGGGGTCGGCGCTTTGGCGGATTTATTCTTCCTCGGGGAGCAGGTAAAACAGGCCAATAATCTCCTGATATTGGAGAAATTAGCCAAAGGAGAAGAAATGGCTGAGTTAAAAAAACTCTTGGAACCAAAAAAGACGGCCCGGTCCAAAAATGATAGTTATTGCCCCTATTGCCTGGGAATCTTGGACCATCAACCAAAACAGAATATTAACTGCCCTTTTTGCTTGAAGAAGATTTATTTTCGCCCCAAACAACGGATATTTCCCGGAGTCTTGCTCATCCGGGAGGACGCCCTGGTACTTGATTTTGTCCGTAAATTAAAAAATTTCGGTATTGACGAGTTAACATTCCTCAAAAAAAGGGAGGAATTGACGGCCGGTTTCGGGAATGAGATCAATTCCGTGGATGTTCTCTGGAGCTTGTTGCGTCAGGCTATGGCCAACACCACCGATCCGGTCGGTTTAAAAAGGATTAATACGCAAACAGTTGCGCTTCTTAAGGAATTACACCGCAATTGCTTTGATTTGCTTCAACGCGCGCTTAAAATGCAGCTATTGGAATACCGCCGGGATGGGTACACCAAAAAAGTCCGTATTGCCGGTTCCAACACAGATGCATGTCCGGCGTGCCGGCGGCTGGCTGGAAGAATCTACACTATTGATGAAGCCTTGCAGACAATGCCGATTCCCTGTAAAGAATGTTCGACTAATTTGACTGCCGAAATAACCGGTTTTTGCCGTTGCGTTTATCAAGCGGTCGACTAAAGATTGTTAACAAGCTATTAACGGCCTTTTGGGGAACTCCGGATAACGCCATCCGTTGGGATGGGTAATAAAAGCCGTCTTTATTAACAGGAGGGATAATTATATGAACAAGTTATTCATTTTCTTGGGGATATTGCTATTAATCATCATTTTATTAATGGCGCCCTTCGGGATGTATATCAGCTATTCCAATAGTTTTAAAATGATGAACAACGAGGTGGAAGCTCAGCTTAAACAGGTGGACAATGTATTGCTGCGGCGGCATGATCTGATCCCCAATTTGGTGAACACCGTCAAAGGATACGCCGCTCATGAAAAAGATGTTTTTACCAATTTGAACAACGCCCGGAATCAATTGCTCCAAGCTAACGGCATTAAAGAGAAAGCCGCGGCCAACAACCAGTTCGAGTCGGCTTTGAGCAGACTGCTGATGGTGGTTGAGAATTATCCGCAATTAAAGGCCAATGAACAGTTCAACCGCTTAATGGATGAACTGGCCGGCGCCGAGAACCGGCTGACGGTTGAGAGAAAAAGATATAATGACCTGGTTAAGGAGTATAATAATAAAGTCCAGTTGTTTCCCGGCAGTATTTTCGCGGGTATGATGAACCTGGGGCCGAAAGAATACTTTGAAGTGCCGGCGGCGGCTAAAGAAGCCCCGGTGGTAAACTTTAACCAGGATTAGAAGGATTAAAACGGATTGGGCGGATTTATGGTGATTTCGATGATGGGGCTATTTTAGAAAGCGAATTTGGTTAATTTTTAATTTATTTAATATTGGGGGCTTTTTCATGACCAAGCGATGGCTAGGATTGATCATCGCCATCTTTTTATTGTTGGGAGTTAGCGGAGCCGCCTTTGGGCTTGAACCTTTTCAAATTAAGACCTACCTGACGGATCAGGCGGGAGTTTTAACGGAAGCTCAACGTTATGATCTGTCGATGCAATTGAAGAATTATGCGGCCGCTACCGGTAATCAAGTGGTGGCGGTGATTATTCCTTCTTTGGAAGGTGAGGCTCCCGAAGAATATAGTCTAAAACTCACTAAAGTAAACAAATTGGCCGAAAAAGGGAAGGACAACGCCGCCCTTATTTTGATCGCCGTTAAAGAAAGGAAGATCCGTTTCGAAGTTGGATATGGCCTGGAAGGGGTATTGCCGGACGGTAAAACCGGCGCTATTACCCGGGAAGAAATCGCTCCCTTTTTCCGGAACGGCGATTATTACAGTGGGCTGGCTGCAGGGATCCGGGCTGTTTTTGCCGCAATTTCCCCGGATTATTCCGTCGATACGCCGGCCGCGGCCCCGGCGCGCAAAGAGGATCATTCTTTCCCGTGGGCTTTTATTGTAGCTTTAATTGTAATAGTCTTTTCAGTCATCGGGAACCTGTCCCGGGGCTCCCATATTCAACGCCAGAGACACCGCCGGGGCTTTAGCGAACCTTGGTACTGGGGCGGCGGTGGATTTGGCGGCGGGGGATTCAGTGGCGGCGGATTTTCCGGCGGTGATAGTTTTAGCGGCGGTGGCGGCAGCAGTTTCGGAAGTTTCGGCGGCGGCGGTTCTACCGGCGGTTGGTAAAAGGAGTGATTAAATTTGTTTCATGTTTATAAAACACGGCATTTTTTTTCAACTCGCGAAAAAAAACAGATTATGGCGGCTATCGAAGGGGCCGAAAAACTAACTTCCGGGGAGATCCGGGTTCATGTCGAAAGTGTTGCCGGCCCTGATCCTTTGGCCCGAGCTCAGAGGGTCTTTGAGAATCTGGGTATGACCAAAACCAAGCAACGTAACGGTGTTTTAATATATCTAGCCGTCAAGGACCGTAAATTCGCCATTATTGGCGATCAGGGAATTGATCAGGCAGTCCCGGCCAATTTTTGGGAGGATACTAAAGAAAAAATGCAGGCCCTTTTTAAAGCCGGAAAATTCAGCGCCGGAGTCTGCCTGGGTATTGAATTGGCCGGAGAACATCTGGCTAAATTCTTCCCTCACCGCTTGGGGGATGTTAACGAACTTGCCAATGAGATTTCCGAAGGGGAGTAGACAGAGCCGCGATTAATGGAGGCTCTCTATTTTTAGAGATTTTTAGGCGGAAATGGCGGAAAGTCCGGGAAAAAATATAAAGGATACCGCCAATAAATATAGAAATAGCTTCTGATCGTATATACGAGAGAGGGATATAATGGCCGGCCGCAGAAATAAACCTCAACAACTCCAACTGGAGCTGCCTTTGGGTTATTGGCGACAACTTAATACTCAGGGGGAAGAGTTATCTTCCTTTGAAACCACGACCCTGGCTTTCTTGGGGGATTATCCCGTTCCTCCCAAACGCGGCCCTATTTGGGATGAGCTTAACCGGGCGATTTAAGATCCCGATTTGTAAAAGTTTTTTAGCCGGTCTTAGCCCGGCCACGCCGTTTTTCCCCTTTTTGAACCGGAGGGGCCTTTTCCGTCGCCGCGATACTAGCCCGTAGCGCTTCCATGAGATCGATAATCTTGCCGGTCTCCCGTTCCCCGACTTCCGCAACCTCACCCCCGGTGATTTTGGCTTCGATGATCTTCAGGAGGTCTTCCCGGTAGCGGTTGGTGTATTTGCCGGGCTCAAAATGGCTGGAGAGGTTGGCAATAAGGCTGTTGGCCATTTTGATCTCGTTTTCATGCAATGGAGGTTCGGTCTGCACTCCGCTTAAGCCGGCGGTGGAGCGGATCTCCTCCGGATAAAAGATGGTGGCCATGGCTAAGACATTTTGATAGACCCTTAAGACAGCCAGAGACTCCTTGGAGCGAATAGTCACTTTGGCCACGGCGATTTTTCCGGTTTCAGCCATGGCCCGCTTTAATAAAGCGTAAGCTTTCTCCCCGCCACGGCTTGGTTCTAGATAATAACTTTTCTCAAAATAAATAGGGTCTATCTCCGGCAGATCAACAAAGTCAATGATGTCGATGGTTTTACCGCCCCCATCCGGCAACCGTTCAAAATCCTCCTCTTTCAGGATCACGTACTGCCCATTTTGAAACTCATAACCCCAGACAATCTCCTCCGGCGGAACTTCCACGTTGCAAGTGGGGCAGTGCTTCTCATATTTAATGGGGGTTTTGCATTTTTCATGCAAATAATGGAATTTGATCTCCTTCTTCTCCGTGGCCGTATAAAGGTTAACTGGGACGTTTACCAGTCCGAAACTGATGGCCCCTTTCCATAAGGTCCGCATCAAAGTCACCTCGGCACTAGTATTTCCCAAAGTTTTGGCTGAGTTAACTTATAATCATTTACAAAAATAAAAACACCCGTTAAGGGTGTTTTTTTTAAGAAGCATTTACTTTAAAGGAGGCATCCGGACGTCCCCGCCGGACCAGCATTTCATGTACTTGAGTCGGCCTTAAAACTTCCTTCAAAAAATCAATGGCCTTTTGAGTCATTCCGCCGCCGCAGGTATAAACATCAATAGCCGCATAACCGCGTTCGGGGTAAGTATGGATCGAAATATGGCTTTCGGATAAAAGCAAAAGGCCGGTAAAACCCTGGGGATCGAATTTGTATGATTTTTCACCGAGTATGGTCATCTTGGCATTGATTGCGGCTTGTCTTAAACTTCTCATCAGTAATTCTGCATCATCGAGCTTTTCGAACTGGCACCCCCAGAAATCAGCCAGAACGTGAGCACCTACAGTATCAAAAGACGACATTCCCCTCAACCCCTCTTAGACGTAATTTTTGGTCAGGAAGAACTTTTTTGACCCATAAGCACCCTGATTTCCCTTTACCCGATGATGCGCTAAGGCTCGCCTCGGGATATATGTTAGATCAGGAGAAATCTAAATGGAACGAGAATTTGTCACGCTCCCCAATGTTTTTACAAACAAAACTATAATAACAAATATGAGATCGGATGTCAATTGGTTCAAGAAATTTTTCGGAACCTAAAGATTAACAGTAGGTAAAAAGCCGGGACCCCGGTTGGATTCTAGTTCCGCCTGAACCTGAATATCTTGGTGAATAGTAAGAAATTGATTGACTTGGGAAAAGGGTGGGGTGGGGTTGCGGCATCGAAAACTGGTGGTTTTGGTAGTTCACAGCGGTTTTTTGTATTCGGCGGTTATAATTCTAGGTCTGATAGCCGGACTCTGGCTGTTGAAACAACCGGCGGTTTGGACCAATCTTCCTTTATCTTCCATGGTTTCCGGTAAAAAGGTGGTAATCGATGCCGGTCACGGCGGCGATGATCCGGGCGCCAAATCTGCCGCCGGTTTGCGCGAAAAAGAGATCAACCTTGATGTGGCGCTACAATTAAAGAAGTATCTGTCCCGGGTGGGAGTCTATTGTGTGATGACCCGGGAAACCGATCGGGATTTTTTTAACGTTCCGGATGGTTCCTCTTTCAAAAAGCGCCGGGATTTATTATACCGGGCCCGGATTGCCAATGAGAGCGGGGCCGATCTTTTTATCTCCATTCATGGTAACAGCTTTCCGGAGTCAATTTACCACGGCGCCCAGGTGTTTTACGACCGGGACGACCCGCGGTCGCGAAGACTGGCCCAAGCTATTCAGAACCATTTGGTTAAAGAACTTGGTCCCAATCACCGCCGGCCAAAACCGGGCAATTTCCGGGTCCTTACCGAAACCAAAATGCCGGGAGTCACCATCGAAGTGGGGTTTCTCTCCAACCCGGAGGAGGCCAGGCTTCTGGGCGAGCCTCATTATAGAGACCGGATAGCCGAAGCCATCTCTCACGGGGTAATTGCTTATTTCAGCAATCAAATACCTCCTCCCCGCCAAGAGTCGGAGCAACGCTAAAAGAATTGGGGCCATCCGCAGGCCGCTGTATTTTCGATCTCAGAAATCAGGGATAGATTGCCAAAACCTGAAAGGATTTTGGTTGGCCTTTCGCGAAGATACTAAAAATGGGATTCGGAGATTAACCATTATTGGCAACAGAGCAAAATATCAAATTACATGGAGAATAAACAATGCGCGCTGAGATTGTTTGTATTGGCACCGAGCTATTATTGGGGCAGATCGTTGATACCAATGCCGCCTTTTTAGCCAGAGAATTGGCTGATCTAGGGATCGATCTTTTTTACAAAAGCACGGTGGGGGACAATTTACAGAGAATTATCGCCACTCTAAAAGCTGCTTGGGATAGGTCGGAACTGTTGATCTTATCGGGAGGGCTGGGTCCGACTCAGGATGATCTAACCAGGGAAGCGGTGGCTGGGCTTTTAGAGGAAGAATTGGAGTTTAACGAAGAAGCCTGGGAACAGGTTCAAAGCTATTTTCAAAAAGTCCAGCGGCAGGTAGCGGCGAGCAACCGCCGCCAGGCGATGTTTCCCAAATCAGGACGGGTTCTCCGCAATCATTTAGGGACCGCCCCCTGCCTGTTGGTGGAGAAGGATAACCGCCTGATCATCGCTTTACCGGGAGTACCCCGGGAATTGACCGGGGTTTGGGAGGTAACCGTCAGACCTTATTTGCAAAAACTTTTAGCCCGTGAGAATAATCCGGTTTTAACCTCCCGTTTGATTAAAATGGCCGGCATCGGTGAATCGGTGATGGAGGAGAGGATTATCGACCTTGTTCAAAAACAAACCAATCCGACTATTGCTCCTTATGCCGGTACCGGTGAAGTTACGCTGCGGATCACCGCCAAAGGTTTCAAGGAGGAAGAAAATTGGCGTTTGATTGAGGAGACCACTTCCCGAATTAAAGAGAGATTGGGGGAGTTTATATATGGATACGATCAGGATAATCTGGAAACAGTCATCGGCGGTTTACTGCGAGCCAAAAGTTGGCGGTTGGCGCTGGCCGAGTCCTGCACTGGAGGCTTGATCTCCCACCGGATCACCAACATCCCGGGCAGTTCCGAATATTATTTGGGCGGGATCAACAGTTACAGCAACGAACTGAAGATTGACTTACTGGGTGTTCCGGAGGAGATTATCCGTGCCAAAGGGGCGGTCGGCCCTGAAACCGCCCGGGCTATGGCTGAAGGAGTCCGCCAATTAACCGGCGCCGAAGTGGGTTTGGGGGTTACGGGAATTGCCGGACCCGGCGGCGGGAGTGAGGGCAAGCCCGTCGGTCTGGTTTACCTGGCCGTATCTACCCCGGAACTAAACCGGGTTGAAAAAAGGCTGTTTCCTTTTGAGCGTTTAGGCAATAAAGAAGCCTTCGCTCAAGCCGGATTGACTTTACTCTGGCAATGCCTCACCGGGAAGTGAGAAGCGGGAAAGTGTAAGATTGTAAGATTGGGAGGCTGGATGTATAATACAGAAATGTTGAAGTGGGAAAGCGGGAGGAAGTAAAACGGGAAGTGGTTAAAGATGAGGCTTTTTATCGGAGTCTGGCTTTCGGAGGCCATGAAAAAAGAAGTTCTGGAGTATATCAAACGAATTCAAAAGAGCGGTTCCGGTTGGAAATGGACCACCCCGGATAATTTACATTTCACTCTGCGTTTTTTGGGTGAAGTTCCCGAATACAAGGTGGCGGATCTGGCCCGGGCTTTAAAAATGGCTGTTGCCGGAGAAAGCGCTTTTAGACTTAGCTTGGGAAAGGCCGGTTTTTTTCCAACCTCCGGCCCCCCGCGTATTCTCTGGCTGGATGTAGCCGTGGGCGGGGATAGCCTGGTGAAACTGGCTGGCGCAGTGGAAAACTGCTGTCGGCAACAGGGTTTTCCTAAGGCGGACAAGCCTTTTAAGCCTCATTTGACCATTGCCCGGGCCAAAAGCGATCTGCCCAAGATTAATCTGGCTGAGCCGGAATTTAAATTTAAAAGTGAAACCGGGGTGACCGGGGTTGCCTTAATTGAAAGCCGCTTGTTCTCTGCCGGGCCTGTTTATCAAACAATTGAACTTTTTAAGCTGGTCGATTAAGAGCTCCATAAAAAAATTGACAGATCTTCATCTCTTTGGTATACTGGAATAGAACACATGTTTGGCGAAATGAGGGGTTAACTGATGTCGGAGAAACAAAAAGCACTGGAAGTAGCCTTATTACAAATTGAAAAACAATTCGGCAAGGGTTCGATAATGAAACTGGGTGAAGCCAATAGATTAAATATTGATACCATACCGACCGGCGCTTTATCGCTGGACTTGGCGCTGGGAGTAGGGGGGATTCCCCGCGGGCGGATCGTTGAAATATTCGGGCCCGAATCCACCGGCAAAACAACGGTCGCCTTGCATATGGCGGCGGAAGCCCAAAAGTTGGGCGGGATTGCGGCTTTTATCGATGCCGAACACGCTTTGGACCCTTTATACGCCAGGAAAATCGGAGTAGATATTGACAATTTACTTATTTCCCAGCCTGATACCGGCGAACAAGCCTTGGAGATTTGTGAGGCCTTAATCCGGAGCGGAGCGGTGGATGTTATTATCATCGATTCGGTGGCCGCTTTGACACCGCAAGCCGAGATCGAAGGCGAGATGGGCGACGCCCACGTCGGCCTGCAAGCGCGGCTGATGTCCCAGGCTTTGCGGAAATTAACCGGGGTAATCAGTAAATCAAATTCAATCGCCATTTTTATCAATCAGATCAGGGAAAAGGTCGGAGTGATGTTCGGCAACCCGGAAACCACGCCGGGCGGGCGCGCCTTAAAGTTTTATTCCTCGGTCCGCCTGGAAGTACGGAAAGTGGAAACGATCAAACAAGGCAATGATATTGTCGGCAGCCGTACCAAGGTTAAGGTCGTTAAGAATAAGGTAGCCCCTCCGTTTAAAGACGCCGAGTTCGATATGTTATACGGCGAAGGAATTTCTCAGGCTGGATGTATTCTGGATATGGCGGTAGATTTGAATATTGTCAACAAGAGCGGGGCCTGGTTCTCTTATGGGGAAAACCGTATCGGGCAAGGCCGGGACAATGCCAGGGAGTTTTTAAGGAAGGATCCCAAGTTGTTGAAGGAGATTGAGAACAAGGTCAGGGTAGCCGTAGGATTAATTAGGGAAGAGACTCCGGCCGGCAAGGAGATGGCCGCCGCCAAAGAGAATCCTCCGGCGAAAGGAAAGTAAGAAAAGTGACCGAAGGCCCTATTGATAAGGCATTAATCTACTTAAGCCGCCGGGCTTATCCGGAGCGGCGGTTGGCTGAAAAATTGAGTAAGGATGGTTTCACTGAGGCCGAGATTGGAGAATGTTTACTCCGGCTGAAAAGCTGGGGTTATTTAAATGACCGTCGGTTTGGGAGCGACCGGATTCGCCAACTTCAAGAGCGCTTAAAAAGCCGTTCTTATGTAATGGCTGATCTGGAAAACAGCGGATTAGACAAAGAATTGATTGCTGAGTTGCTGGAATCATTCTACCCCGAGGAGCTGGAATTGGAAATCGCCGGGAAATTGATTGCCAAGAAATATTTGCCAATAAAATCCAGCCAACCCAAAGGATGGGTTTCCCTTATAAGAGCAGGGTTTTCCGAAAATACTGTTCGCCATTGTTTTCCTGATATAGATCCTACTTGACACGGTATTTAAAAAAGTTTACAATAATCTCTTGAGGACAGAACAGGAGCCGAGTTCTTACTCGGCTTGTTTTGTATTTATTTTTCCTTGTTTTCTCAATTACTAATGAAAATGGGAAAGACTTCGCTTTGAATGAAGTCATTTTGATTTAAAAAACATTTGGGGGTGAATTATGATTGGTTTAATCATAGCCGTTGTCAGTGGTTTAGTTTTAGGTTATTTTGGTTCAGTGCTTTATGGAATGTTTAAATTGCAGTCGGCTAAAGAAAACGCCAGGAAAATGCTGGAGGATGCCGCTAAGGAAGTTGAATCCATAAAGCGGGAGGCTTTACTTGAAGCCAAAGAGGAAGCGTTAAAAGTAAAAAACGAACTCGAACGGGAAAACCGCGAGCGTCGTGCCGATATTCAAAGGTTAGAAAAGAGATTACTCCAAAAAGAGGAGTCATTGGATCGTAAATCCGAAGTAATTGAGAAAAAGGAAGATATACTAGCCAAGAAAGAAACTGAAATTGAGAAGATTAAAAGTGAACTACAGGAAACCCACCAACGACACCGGCGCGAGCTGGAACGGATCTCCGGGTTAAGCAGTGAAGAAGCCAAGACCTTATTATTAAAAGATGTTGAAGAGGAAATCCAACAGGAAATCGCCATTAAAATAAGGGATCTCGAATCCAAAGCCAAAGAGGAGTCCGACCGGAAAGCCCGGGAAATTATTTCACTGGCGATCCAGAGATGCGCCGCGGATCATGTGACCGAAGCCACCGTTTCAGTGGTTGCCTTGCCTAATGATGAGATGAAGGGGAGAATCATCGGGCGTGAGGGTAGAAATATCAGGGCTTTGGAAACATTGACCGGCATTGACTTGATTATTGATGACACTCCGGAAGCTGTTATTCTATCAGGATTTGATCCGGTACGCCGTGAGGTTGCCCGGTTGGCCCTTGAAAAACTAATTGTTGATGGACGGATTCATCCGGCCCGCATTGAAGAGATGGTGGAAAAAGCTCAAAAAGAAGTGGAGGCCATCATCAAGGAGGAGGGGGAACGCGCCACCTTTGAAACCGGGATCCATGGTATTCATCCGGAAATTGTTAAACTATTGGGCAGGTTGAAGTACCGCACCAGTTACGGCCAGAATGTTTTGCAGCATTCGATTGAAGTGGCCCATTTATGCGGTTTGATGGCCGGGGAACTTGGCGCCGACATTACATTGGCCAAGAGGGCCGGATTATTGCACGATATTGGCAAAGCCGTCAACCATGAGGTGGAAGGCCCCCACGTGACAATCGGAGCCGATCTCGCTAAAAAGTATCGCGAAAGTTTTCAAGTTGTTAACGCCATCGCCGCCCATCACGGCGATGTGGAAGCTAATACAGTGGAAGCGGTCCTGGTGCAAGCTTGCGATGCGGTTTCCGCCGCCAGACCGGGTGCCCGCCGTGAAACGCTGGAAACTTATATTAAACGCCTGGAGAAATTGGAGAATATCGCTGATTCGTTTGAGGGAGTTGAAAAAGCTTACGCTATTCAAGCCGGCCGTGAAATTCGGATCATGGTCAAACCGGATCGTATCGATGACCTCAATGCGGTGCGGATTGCCAGGGAGATTGTGAAGAAGATCGAGGATGAACTGGAGTACCCCGGTCAGATTAAGGTCACGGTCATCCGGGAAACCAGGGCGGTTGATTACGCGAAGTGATAACGGATTAGCACGTTAAATCGGGTTTTACCCTATTATAATAAAAAGGTTTAGAACATTTCTGGAAGGGGGAGGAATCATGAAAGGCATCTTCTGGAAAGAGGGAGAATCCTTCTCCAACTCCATGGGTTTAATAGCTTTTTTACTGGTTAGATATCCGGAAATCGGTTCGGTCCGTTTTGATCCGGAACAAAAGACTTTACAGTTCTCTTTTATGCTGGTTAAATCGCTTTCCAAAGAGGAATTTGAACCCTTTAAAGAGCATTTATTGTTGAGTCTTAACAATATTACCCAGTTGCAAGGGCGCGAATCGGGAACCATCGAAGTTAATTACGTCGAATACGGCGGATTGACTTTCCTGGAAATTGTCAGGAACGTGGAATCCCTGACCCAAGAGGAGATTGCTTTAATCATCGGGATAATCAGAGAGTTTTTTGAAGAGTATTTGCTGCTGGATCAGGAGGACAGCTTACAGGAAGAAGACACTGTTCTTCAGGAAGAAATGATCGAGCATATGCTGGAGGATTTTAAAGACTCCCGTCAGGAGAAAAGGCTGATCGGCTTCCGGGAGGAAGGGCGGGTGCTGGTATTTAATAGAGCCAATTTACACAAATAAAACCGATCATGGTATATTACCAGGTGAGCTATTATAAAAAAACAAACTATGTTTGAATGCAGCTTGGCATAATATAAGCGCTGATTTGTTAAAAGACCATTGATAAAATTCAATGGTTCTTTTTTAATGGAGGTTACTTTGGTGAAAATTCTCTTTATCGGGGACATCGTCGGCCGGCCGGGCCGGCGGATTGTCAAAACTATTTTGCCGGAACTGATCAATAGTGAAAAAGTCGATTTGGTCATCGCCAACGGCGAGAACTCCGCCGGGGGCTTTGGGATTAATGCCGAGGTTTGCCGGGAATTATTGGCGGCCGGAATTGACGTCATCACTATGGGCAACCATACGTGGGATAACCGGGAAATCTACCAAGTAATCGAGAGGGAGCGCCGGTTGGTCCGGCCGGCCAATTACCCCGGTGGAACCCCCGGGGAAGGGTATTATTTGGCTGAAACCAGTCGTGGAGTTTTAGTAGGGGTCGTCAATATCTTGGGGGAAGTATTTCTCGATCCGCTGGGCTCCCCTTTTCAAACCGCCGATGGGGTTATTGCCGATATCCAAAAGAAGACTAAGATTATTATTATTGACATCCACGCCGAGGCCACCTCGGAAAAGGCGGCGCTCGGCTGGTATCTGGACGGGCGGGTGGCGGCGGTTCTGGGGACTCATACCCATATTGCAACCGCGGATGAGCGGATTTTACCCAAAGGCACCGCTTATATAACTGATGTGGGGATGACCGGGCCGCTTAATTCGGTGTTGGGAATCGACCCCGATTTGGTGGTTAAAAAGTTTTTAACCCGGATGCCGGTACGTTTTGAAGTGGCCGGCGGTCCGGTCCAATTGAACGGAGTGGTGTTTGAGGTAAATGAAGAGACGGGTTTAGCATCAGAAATCAGGAGGATTAGACGGGATTTTAAATAATAAAAACATCGACAAAACCGGCTAAAAAGTGTTATCCGGACCAAAACCGGTAACGCTTTTTTTATTGGCGGCTTTATTTATATCAAGTTGCATTCAAACGTACAGTTTGTCTTGCTTATGAATGCTTACTTGGTATTATTCCGTATCCTTTAAAATTTTTTTTTCAATTCAAAACAGTATTATGTAACCACCGGTAAGAGATTCTGCTTTCTTTCCAGCGGGATTAGATCCTGGCTATAATTACTTAAAGGGAAATCAACAAAGAACCAGAAAAATAGTTCTATGAAACCAATTACAGCACACCCTCGCGACGTAGCAATAATCGAAACACTCATTAAAACAAACCCAAGCACAGGAGGGGCATTATGGAATTAAGAGGGAAAAAGGTTCAACTAAGGCCGTTAGAAGTAAAGGATCTCCCTAAGATGGTTTTATGGAACCTGGATGATGAAATTCAATCATTTGTCGATTGTTCGCTCCCCAATGATCTCCTTAGTTTAGAACGGTGGTATAGCGAGAATGTTCCAGACCGGCACTATCAAATTTTTGCCATAGAGACAGTAGACGGCGAGTTAATCGGGGATCTGGAATTGGACCATATTTGTTGGAGCAAGCGGGAGGCTGAATTAAGGATTCGGATTGGAGAAAAGGATTTTTGGGGGAAGGGTTTTGGAAGCGAGGCTTTACATCTAATCCTGGACCATTTTTTAGTGGGAAAAAGGTTTTACCGTATATATTTACGGGTTTATGACTTTAATCACCGGGCCATTGGTTGCTATTTAAAGAATGGTTTCAAACCTATCGGCATTTTACACCGCAGGGTTAAAGACTGGAAGGATATAATTCTAATGGAGGTTAAAAGGGCCAAATATGTAAAGTTTTTTGAAGACCAAAAGGCCAGCTAATTATGGGCATGCAGTGACTTTTTAGACCGTATTGGAAGAATAACCCGGCAAAATTTAGAAGCATGAAAATAAATAAATAAAAATTTTCATCCGTCATTACTTCTTTTGAAGGGACTCCCCTTCTTTTAGAGGTGGGTTTATGGAAGAGGATTTACCCCTCCTTTGTCGAAAATTAAGAGACAGTTTTCTACAAGAGGAGGGGGCTATATGTCGAAAATAAAAATTGCCATTGCCGACAACAATAGGGAATTATGTAATACTTTAGCTGACCTTATCGATCTCCAGGAAGACATGGAATTGGTGGGAGTGGCTTTTGACGGTCTGGAAGCGTTGAAGGTCATCGAAAATTCCAAACCGGATGTACTTATTCTGGATATAACCATGCCGTATTTGGATGGGATTGGCGTGCTGGAAAGGATCGCCGCTTTCCCGGAACGGCCGGTGGTAATTGTCCTAACAGCTTTCGAACAGGAAGCAATGATCCAAAGGCTTACTACGATGGGCGCTACTTATTACATGGTCAAACCGTTCGACGCTCCCACTCTTTTTGATCGAATTCGACAATTTGCCTCGAGTCATCCCGCGCCGGCCCGGCCGGTTAAAATCCATGAAGAACGGAGTATTTATACGGCAAATATCCGCCGTGAGAAATCAACTCCGGAATTGGAATTGGAAGTGAGCAAACTCTTTCACGAAATGGGAATACCGGCTCATTTCCGGGGATATGCTTATTTGAGGGACGCCATTATTATCGCCTCCAGGGAGGTTGAAGTTTTGGGGAACATTACCAAAAATTTATACCCGCGCATTGCGGAAAAATATCATTCCACCCCCAGCGGAGTCGAGTCGGCCATCCGGCACACCATTGAGATTGGCTGGGAAAGGGGTAATACCGATTTCATGGAGGAATTTTTCGGGTTTGAGAACCAAAAGAACCGCTTTCCGACTTCGGCGTCTTTTATCACCAAAATAGCCGACAAGTTAAGGCTGGAATCGAAGGCTGTCTAAATAAAGATTGTTAGACCGGGACTCGGGCCGGTTTCCCGTGATTTTTTGTTATCTAAAACTGCAGTAGGTTGAGGGGATATAGAAATAGTTTGAACGTTAAGGGTTTGCTCTTGGAAGAACTTCAGGAATTTTTGGCGACCTTAAGCCTGCCAAAATACCGGGCTGAACAGATTTATTCGTGGATATACCAAAAACAAGTTTGCAGTTGGGATGAGATGACCGATCTCCCCAAGTATTTGCGCCAATTGTTTATTGAAAAACAGCTGGTTTTGGGATGCCTCCCTCTTGTTTCGAAAATCGAGGATGAAGACGGCACGGTCAAATACCTTTTTGAGTTGGAAGACCACCAGACCATCGAGAGCGTTTTTATACCCGAGAACGAGCGGCAAACTGTTTGCTTATCAACACAAGTTGGTTGCGGAATGGGATGCCGTTTTTGCGCTACCGGTAAAAACGGCTGGCGGCGGAATTTAACCACCGCCGAAATCATCGAACAGCCGTTGCGGATTACAAAGCTTACCGGTAATCGCCTTAATAATCTGGTGCTTATGGGCCAGGGAGAGCCCTTGGCTAATTACGAAGCCACTTTGAAAGCGATTAAAATCATCAATGATCCCAAGGGTTTAGGAATCGGAGCCAGACATATTACCATCTCTACTTGCGGTTTGATTCCCGGGATCCGCCGGTTGGCCCGGGAACCTTTCCAAGTAAACTTGGCGATCTCTTTACACGCCGCTGACGATAAGTTGCGGGAGAGTTTAATGCCGGTAAACCGGAAGTATCCATTGGCGGAGCTGCTTTCCGCAGTCGCTGAATATATTGGAATAACCGGTAGGCGAGTTACCTTTGAATATACCATGATCGATAAGGTTAACGACCGCCCGGAGGATCTGCGAAAACTAATCAAATTATTGGCGGGAATGCTCTGCCATGTCAATTTAATCCCCTTTAACCCGGTGCCGGATTCCCCGTTTAGGCGTTCAAAACCGGAGCGGATCCGGGATTTTGTATCAGCTTTAACTCAGGCCAATATTGAAGCTACGGTCCGCAAAGAGCGCGGCGCCAATTTGGCGGCCGCTTGCGGTCAATTGCAAGGCAAATACTGGAGCGAAAATGAGTTTTGATAATAAAATTTGGAAATATTTCGGCCGGAAACTTGGTTCGCCGCCATTAAAACCTGTCGAGGAACGGACCAAAAAGTGGTTTCGTCCCCAAAAAAGGCTGTTGGCAAAGATCGTAAATTTTCAGGGGGTTGAAAACACCAAAGTATCAAGGCATCCGGATGTGCGCAGTTTCAGAACCAAATGGGTTTTTAAGGTAGTGGCCGGTATAGACCAGGGCAGGGAGTTTGTTGCCGCTACCAAGGAAATTCAGGTTGGACGGCATCCTCAAAATCTGATTTTGTTGCGGGATCCCAAAGTTTCCCGCTTTCATGCGGTATTCTATTATAAAGGGGCCAGGCT
>JBLNCU010000150.1:0-6864 GCA_050260935.1 Bacillota bacterium | reverse complement strand
GGAATTATGGCACAGCCATAAATACCGGCGGAAACCGAGAGTTTTCAGGCCTAACTGCCATGATGAGGAAGGCCCGGTTTTTCAGATAGATCTGCCCTTGAGTTCTTTTCATTTTCAATTTAAGAATCTGGCCGGAGATCCCGGTTTGGAAAGATTTTTCGGAAATTTCCTGGGCCGGGAGGTATGGTGTTTACCGGACCGGGCTGATGTTTATCCGGTTAAACCGGCTCCGGTTAAAGGCCATGTCAATGATTTTTATCAGAATATCAAGGAACTAATACCGGACGGAATCCATATCCCGGATACCGACATCTCATATTTAAGGAATGGCTTTCCTCCGGTTGTCAACGCGGGGACCAAAATAATAAAAACGATGCTGGGCGCCAGTGTTTTAAAGGACGGATCTATTTTGTTCGGCCTTTTTCATAACCGGGCCGCCCAAGTTTATCTGGTCGGGAATTTCAATGACTGGCAGTGCCCGGATCATTCCCATCCGGAACCGGCAAAGTTTTTACCGTTAGAGTTGTACCGCGGTTATTACGATTATCCCAATATCTGGCTATACCGGCTCCACCCCGCCAAGTTGCCGGAGGAGGTTGAATATCAATTTTATGTTATCGGGGGTATTCCTCTCGATGGAAACCGGAGGCCGGAACGGTATGTTCACGATCCCTTCACCAGGAGCTATGGCCGGGATGTTGCCAGGAACCCCGGTTTGGTGGTTGACCCCACCCGCTACCACTGGAACAGTGATAATTGGAAAACCCCGGATCTTTCGGAACTGAGCATCTATGAAATGAATGTTTACGGTTTTACCGAAGGCGATCCCGACATACCATTGGAGGAGCAAGGCCGGTTCCAGGGAGTAATCAGAAGGATCCGCAACGGGTACTTCCGGGATTTGGGGGTTAACGCCCTAGAGTTGATGCCGACCTCCGAAGCTCCCACAATGCAGGGCCCCACCGCTTTAGGTTATGACCCTTGCGGTTTCGCCTCGATTGAACGGGATTTCGGCACACCGGATGATTTAAGGGAATTGGTTGATGTCGCCCATCAGAACGGCCTTGCCGTGCTGCTGGATTTGGTTTTTAACCATACCGCCAATTCTTTCAACCCGCTCTGGGATATTATCTCCGATCATAACCCCGGAGGTTTCTACTTCAGCGGCAGCACTCCCTGGGGAAACCGGGTCGCCACTGAAAAGGAAGAGGTTCAAGATTATTTGATCGACGTTTGTAAACTGTTTTTAAAAGAATACCGGGTTGACGGATTTCGATTCGACGCCACCAATTCCGACTGGATGGATCATTCATTTCTCCACCGGATGCAGTATGAGATCCGGGATCGCGGTTTCAAGCCGGAATGTATTTTGATTGCCGAGAACCTTCCCAATCAGCCTGATTTGAGCCGGGATGGCTGGAATGGTTTTGCCCAATGGGCCGATCCTTTTCATGATAAAATTAAGGCGTTATTACGGGAAGGTGTATACCAGGACTGGGTTAATAACTCCCCGGAGCATTTGGGTGATATTTTTTACTATTGCCGTAATTTTTACGCCAAGCATACTAATAATGCAATTAACTACTGTGAAAGCCATGATGAAAACAGTATGCCCTACGAGGTCGCCACTGATGGGCCGGCTTTGCAAACATCAGCCGCTAAGGAGCGAAAATCCCGGCTGGGTTTGATGGCCACGATAGTAGCTTTAGGACAGCCAATGATTTACATGGGGCAAGAGTTCGACATCGACCGGCCCCGGAATAGGGTTCAATTTGACTGGCCGGTTGACTTGAAGGACCATTACTTTTATCAATGGGTGCGGGGATTGTTTAATTTGCGCCGGCGCTATCCGGGGCTCCGGATGGCGGGTACCGACTTGATCGAGGAGGGGCGGTTTACCTTTATTATTGGGCCCTGGCTTGAACAGGGAAGGGGCCGGACGGTAATCGGCTGGCGAAGCGCTCCCTCCTTCCAGCCCACTGATAAAATCGTCGTCCTGCTTAATTTTGAACCCTATGATGTGGAAGTAGGGGTTGATTTCGGTATGGCCGGCCGGTGGGTCAAGCTGGCGGATATCGATCACGTAAATGACCTGCCGCCCTTTGGGAATAATTCCCGGGACAATCCGGCCACTATCAACACTGAAGGCTTTTTCCCCAATTTTGTTCTCCCGTCAAGCAGCGGTTTCATATATAAATGGGAGCACTAGGGGGCGTTTTAACCTAAATGAGAAAGTAGTTGAGGCGATGAGGAAGATCTGGCCATATCCGATGAAGGCGCTTGTTTTTATCATTTTTACCGGCTTATTTGTGGTTTCCGCCGCCGGAAATTATACGACCAGCGATCCCTTGGTTTATCACCTGCATTATCTGGTGGAGATCGAAAACTCCCAATACCCGGCGCTGGATTATTCCTTACAGTTCCCGGTTTTTTTAACCCGCGGATTACCTCCTTATCAAAAGATATTCTCGCTGGAACTCCCCAAGCAGATTAAACTTACCGGCGCCAGTCAAAACCGGACCGCCGTCTTCTCGGTAAAACGGCTGGAGCCATACAAAAAGATCAAGTTGGAAATCGGCTATACTATTATTAATTCCGCCATCAAATATTCTTTATCCCCGACACCCATAAATACGGGCGCTGTTATGGAACCAGGGTACTTAAAACCGGAGGATGGGATAGAGTCCAATAACGGAAGGATCTTTTCTCTGGCGCAAAATCTAACCCTAGATTTGTCCGGCCCGTTGGAAAAGGCCAAAAGGCTCTTTGAATATGTTAATGCTAATTTGGGATACAGGCCGCAGAGCAGTGCGCCGCACAGCGCCCTCCGTACACTGGAGCGCGGGGGAGGTTCCTGTGAGGATTACAGTTTACTCTATATCGCGCTTTGCCGGGCCGCCGGAATACCGGCCCGCTATGTCAGCGGTTACCGTTTTGAACCGCGGGAGATCGGGAAGAACGAGATTGATCTGGATCAATTCGCCCATGCCTGGGTTGAGGTATACCTGCCGGACACCGGTTGGATAACAGTGGATCCCACTTTCTCATACAGCATCAATGGATTTAAAAAAGTGAATTTTAATTTTTTTGGACAAATCCTCCCTGATGACAGGCATCTTTTTTTCAGTTATACCCGGCGATTGGAACGGACCGTCAGGTGGAATTATCAGACCAGCCAACCGGCCAGAGTAAACACTGGTGTTCATATTTTTATCAGCCGGCGATAGGAGAACAAATAATTTTACAGCCTCCGTCATATTTTATAGAGGAATGGAGGTCTAATCATGGAAATCGTCAGTACTGAATACCGGATTTTAGGGAGTATTTCCTATTTATTCTGGCCTTTAAGCATTTTAATCGTGGCCACCAGGTTAAAAAAGGATCGATTCTTGCGTTTCCACGGATATCAAGCCTTGTTCCTGGGAATATTCGGTTCGGTTTTATGGTTGGTTGGCGGGGCGTTGCTTAGGATAATTCCCCTCTTCGGGGTGCTGGCCTTCAACATTCTGGTGGTGGTCTGGTTTTTATTCCTGCTCTTACTGACTTATCGCTGTTTTTTGGGGGAGTATTTTAAAATTCCGCTGATTTACGATTTGGCTCAAGGGAATATGGAATAAGCGATGGTTTGGGCACTTTATCGGGAGTGATGGTTTATAGGGGATAGAAGTCTGAAGCCAGGAGTCGGGAGTCAGAAGCCGGAAGTTATGGTTTATGCTTAGTAGGGCTAAGCGGAGTGAATGCAAGGAAGGCTCTTTTTAATAATCTTTCTCTGAATATGACGACAACAACCGGATGGCGCCAAAAAATGTTTGGGGAAGACTCAGTGTTTCGGTTCGTTCTAAGAGTACTTCGCCTAGTTCCATGATTTCCACGGGTCGTTCTGTCATTCCTTCCACTCGTTCCTTAAATCCTTCACCCGGGTTTTCTCACCCCGGCGAGGGATTTGGGTTTGCGATTTTCGCAGTTGTTGTGCATATCTTTTGGAAAAATGAAGGCGGGCGACGCTTCTTTTCGATTGACGGACAACAGTGATTTTGCAATATGCAATTCAAAAATAGCGATTATCACTGCGAATATTTAATTATTACGATACTCAGAAAGCCGGACGACTTAGGCGATAACTGCGGAACCGCCTAGAATTCGTCTTATTTTTTTATTATGGACGGCCTATTTTGTCGAGGCCGGTTCGAAAAAGATATTCAAAATTTTTTAAGTTAATTGAAAAATGGCAGGATTTTCTATTAAGATGTCGAAAATTTTCCCATGATGGTCGTTAATTTAAACTATTATAAAAAATGTTTATTGATGTTATTGTACATTTTTGCTCTCTCCGGTTGTTTGAGTAAACCCGAACCTCCTTCCGGGGACTTTAACGGCAAGGTAATTGATTCCTATACCAAGGAGCCGGTGCCGGAAGTGGCGGTGACGTTGAATGGAAACCGGGTGGTCACCGATATCCAGGGAAGGTTTGCTATTGATCTTTTGCCGCCGGGGGAATACGACATTTCCATGTCGCGGGACTGGTACTATCCGAAGACGGAGCATCTCAGGCATGTCGGCAGAACCGATTTATGGACTTTCGAATTGACGAGCGAGCCGATTAACGGAAAGATATTATACAGCGGGGATCGGGACAAGAATTGGGAGATTTATGAGTTGAACTTAATGGACAGAAGCGTCGCCCGTTTAACTTACCTTTCTAATTCATCGGAGACGAATCCGGTAAAACTGCCCGACCGAGTCATGTTTCAGACTGATTGTAATGGTTATGATGAGATATTTAATTACGATTTCATTAATAACCCTATTAAATTTACTTGTGGCAGCCTTAGAAAAATGGAACATCCATCGGTCGATAGTTTTGGTTCAAAGATAGTCTTTAAAACAGGCGACTTCAGTCCCGGACAGATATGTTTTAATGTTATGAACAATGCTCAGTTCATAAAAATTTCTAGTGGCTATAATCCGGTAATAAACCCGGAGGGTACAAAAATAGCCATAGTTAACGGTACTTATGAAAAATTATTGATTTACGATGTTTCCGGTATGTCAATAACAAAAGAATTCAATTTTTATTCCGCTCCCCAAAAACTAAGAATTAACAACCCTTGTTGGCGTCCGGGAAGCAATTTAATTGCTTTGGAGGCTTACCAGGATAGTGGTGGTCCCAGGTCAATTTATATAATAAATGTAGACTCAGATACCGCTTCCTTGCAACCAATTACTTTTAGTCAGCGATACAACGAGCAACACCATCATCCTTGCTGGTCAAGTAGAGGCGGTCTGTTATTTTTTAGCGGAAATATCGTTTATAGCTCCCGGGAAGATATTTATTGCGTCAAATATGATAATAGCGATGGAATCTTTCAAACCGTAAAGAATAACGCTTCATGGCTTATGGTAAGCAGCGGATCGGGAGATAAAAAATACCCGAGTTGGGGCGGGGAAAGCACGGCTGAAAATATTCCTAAATAAACCCTTTTTCTCAGGCGAGATGAATGATTGACTGCATTAATTAATTTGAATACATTTAATTGCATAGAATCCATTTAATTAATTTCCTTCAATTAAATGGATGATGGTTCCACCATTTACAATGGCTGTATATTATGATAAAATATTTCCAAGGGAATGTTTTGGGTTCAATCGAAATATCCTTAAGCTTTAGTTAGGAAAGTTTTACATTAAATGGATAAGGAATTCAATATCGTTAAAAGGACATTCGACTGCGGCCGAAATGTCCTTCTGCTTTATTTTAGGCTTTTTTTACATTAAATGGGTTTCCATTGCCGGTTTTTAATTTTTCCTTGGAAAGGAGTTGCCGATGAATCAGCCGATTTTCTTAAGTAAAGTTGCCTTCAATTTATTGCTCTCCAATCTTATAGAGATTGAGGAGAGTATTGATGAGGTCATTGCAGATTTCTTTTTGGAACCGTCCAAAGAAGCCAGGGACGTTAGAGAGCTTTTAAATGAATATGTCAAGCGGATTGACGGTATGCTGCGGAATATTGTCACTGTTGAAACTGCGGGCAATGAGTTTCCATGCGTAGTCGTGGGCGGCGAAGTAATGGTTGAGGAACGGAACAGCGGCGCGACTTATTGCTATAAAATTATCTCCCCGCACAAAAACACGGCCAGTTACGATGAGATTTCCTTTTTGTCGCCAATGGGCAGAGCCTTACTGTTAAAAAAAGTAAACGACAGTTTTATAGTGGTGGCGCCGGGCGGTAACTTTGAATATAAGGTTTTAGCGGTAAGAATCTTTACCAATGCCGAAAGCTCCAAATGGGATCTCAGCTATTTGGAAGGGAGCGATAACATTAAATAAGCTATGGCGCGAATAGGACGAAAGAGTGGCCCGACTGATTGAAGAGTTTAACTTTCATCCGCTGACAGCTAAAGTCAATGTGAGGGGTATGCTAAAACGGGGTAAAATATTTAAAGACCGGAATTAAGCTTTTTCCGCCCCTCAATCCAAAATATTCTATCTTTGGTTGACGGATTTGCTTGTCAAAAAGGGTAAGATAGTATAAAATATTAATGCTGCACCAAAAGATTATGCGCCCGTAGCTCAGGGGATAGAGCACTGGCCTCCGGAGCCAGGTGCACAGGTTCGATTCCTGTCGGGCGCACCATTCCGAAATTTAATCCTGGCTAGGTTTCAGGATTTTTTTATTTGCCCTAGCATTTTGAGGGCGATGAGTGCGGCGGATTAAAGACGATAATGGACTATTTTCCGCAAGCGAAACCGGTATGCTCTGCGGTTACGGCGCGTCAGTTAAAAAGTTTCGGTCTTGTCTCCGGAGTAATGGTTCTTGGAAACCAAAGGCCGATTGTCGTTTGGCAGCGATATTTTTATCCGCC
>JBLNCU010000149.1:0-5661 GCA_050260935.1 Bacillota bacterium | reverse complement strand
TGCCAGTCTGGTGTCTTTACTTTTCCGGGAATTATTAAACGAACAAGAGCGCCCCTGTTATACCAGGTGGAAACTTCAGTTACTCTTTCAAAACCTTTTAATTGCCATAACCGAGGAGACTATCAACACATACCAACCGCCAACAAAACTTTCCGCCGGTTCCAGTCTGGTATATGCGATAGTCTCCGATATAAACTCACGGATAACCGACCCCAACCTCTCGGTCAAGTTAATTGCGGGCGAACTTCGCCATAACCCCGATTACTTGGGACGTCAGTTTAAGAGCGTCATGGGAATGTCGATTGGAGAATATATATTGCAGCAGAGAATAAAGCTGGCTGAGGAATTGCTGCGGGAAAGCCATGAGACAATAACAACTATTGCCAAAAAATGCGGCTTTTGCTCCGTACGTCATTTTTTACGCCAATTCCACAGAGAACGGGGGATGACCCCTTCCGAACTCCGCCGCCGTTATCAGGCGATGCATATCAATATCCGCTGAATTTTTAGTCCGGCATTAATTTACTTCAACCCCGAAAGCACGATCCCTTCGGTGAAATATTTCTGCCCTATAAAATAAAGGATTACACTCGGCATGATCGACATGGTGCAGGCGGCCATTATCGCTTTCCAATCGGTGCCGAAACCGGACTTGAAGTTAGCCAGCGCCTGGGATACGGTATTCATTTCGTTCCTGGAAATATAGATGAGCGGTCCCATCACATCATTCCAATATAAAATGAAGGTAAAGAGGCCGACGGTGATCAATACCGGTTTAATCAAGGGCAACAGGACTCGAAACAAAATTTGCAGGTGGTTTGCGCCGTCCATATAAGAAGCTTCATCCAATTCCCTCGGTATGGTCATTAGAAATTGCCGGATCAGAAAAATATTTACGGCGCCGCCTCCCAGGTAAGCCGGGACGATTAGCGGGATGTAGCTGTTACTGAGCCCGATGGAGCTCCAAGCCATAAAGATTGGAATAATCAAGACGGCTCCCGGCATCAACATGCTTCCGATGACTAGGGTGAACCAGAATTTCTTCAAGGGGAAATTGAGGCGGGCAAAGCTGTAAGCCGCCATACTCGCGGTCAGCAAAACACCTAAAACCGATGGCAAGGTGATGATCAAAGTATTGATAAAGTATCTCCCGAACGGAAAGACCGTCAGGGTGTACGAATAATTCTCAAAACGCCAGATCTTCGGCAACAAGAGCGGAGGGTATTTATTGATCTCCAGGTTCGACATAAAGGAAGATCTCACCATCCAGAAGAATGGAAAGATAACCATTAAGGCGATAACTATAATTAACATGGTGTTAAACATACTTAAAAGGTTTATTTTCGTTTTCATAACTTTCTACCTCACTCCGCTTCGTAAAATGTCCATAATTTAGAGGTCGTGAAGATAACCGCCGTCAACACCGCAATAAAGAGGAAGAAGAGCACAGATAAAGCGCTAGCGTGACCGAAATTATTCCGCATGAAACCTTCCCGGTAGATCAAGTAGACCATATACAGCGTGGAATCGCTTGGTCCGCCCTTTGTCATCGCATACGCGGGCACGAAAACTTGCAAGTTTACGATCATGCTCATCAGGAAGTTATAGAAAATAATCGGCGACATCATCGGAATTGTGACATGTCTGAATTTATGCCAGAAATTTCCTCCATCGACCTCCACTGCTTCCAGATATGTTTTTGGCACTCCTTGCAGACCGGCCAGAAAAATAACGATTAGATTACCGCTCATCCAGACCATCATCAAAATTATTGAAGGCATGGCAAATTTCTCGTCCTGGAGCCACTGAATCTTGTCAAATCCCAAAAAACTTAAGATATAATTAAAAACTCCGAAATTCGATTCATACATCCAGGACCAGACGATACTCGATCCGATAACCGGTACGATATAAGGTAGGAATAAAATTGAACGCCAGACGCCACGCCCCGGAATCCGTTGATTGAGCATCAGCGCCATGAAAAACGAATATAGAATCCCGGTGATAACAGCCCCAATAGCGAAATATAACGTCGCCACCACGGATTTCTGGAAATAAAAATCCGTTGTGAGTATATTAATGTAATTATCGATCCCGATATAAGTTGGCGGTTCCAATCCCGACCAATTGGTTAAACTGATGCCAATTACCCCGAGAATGGGGAGAATAGTTAAAAAAAGCAGTCCTAGAATAGCCGGCGTTATAAAGACATAGGCAGTTAGGATATTCCTATTGCTCACTTTATTTATCCACCGTTTTTCTTTTAATTGATTCGTCTCCATTTTCTTTCACTCCCGCTATCCGGATTACGCCAAAGCCGTTTAAAATTGTTGTCAACTACTTTAACGCTTCCGTACTCCCCCATATGTTTCCCCCTTCCGCAAAGAGAGGCGGAAGGGGGAGGAAAATCATTATTTAGGCCTATTTTGGTTAAAAAGCTTCTGTACTTGCGGTAAAATTTTCTTGATATAATCTTTGGCCGTTATTTTTCCGTTCCAAACATCTTCTATTCCCGAATTGATCATGTCATCCAATTTATCGTAACCGGGGAAATAGTACCACGGAACCTGCACGGCATTATTCATGGCATAATCAACCACGGCGGTTTTGTATTGCGCATATGGAGGATGGATCTCATTGTCGGCCCATTTTCTAATAGCCGCATCATTCGCATAATACTGTTTATGAACCGGCATCCAAATACCGCCGGTGATAAGCCCCCAGGCTCCTTCATTGGCTTCGTCGCTCATCCATTTCACAAAAGTTTTGGCGGCAGCGAGGTTTTTGGAACTGTTGAAAACTACAAAAGGTCCTCCGGTGTTATAAGTTACGGCTTTCTTCATCTTCGGCAGGACTCCGACCCCATACTCAAGGCCGTCTTTAAGAGAGTTCTTTAATGAAACACCTATTTCCCATTGGCCGCTTGTAGCCATGGCGACCTTACCGGTTAGTAAAGTTACATCCAGGCTTGGCATACTGCCTCTCTCACCTACCGATGGAGCAACTTTGTCTACCAGATACAGGTCAGCGATTGCTTGAAGCGCCTCTATAGTTTCGGGTGTTCCCAACAACAGCTTTTTACCGTCGGAACTCATAATACCCCCGCCGTTTGAAACCGCGAGAATGGGCCACATCCATGAAAGCCGGTTAAAATCGGCGCCGTAGGTGACGATGTTTTTCGGATCAAAACCAGGGTCGTTCGGAGTTTTGCCATTTTTATCCCTGGTTAGCTTTTTAGCTGTTTCGACAAATTCTTTCCAGGTCCAAGCCTTGTCGGCGCTGGCCGGCGGATAAGGCACCTTGGCGGCATCGAATAATTTTTTGTTGTAATAAATTACCAAAACTTCATTCGCACAACTATATGCTACTGTTTTTCCCTTGTAAGTAAAAGCCAGCGACTTGAGCGGCGCTTCTTCAGATTTGTACATATCGCTCACATCGGCAAGAAGACCGGCTGCAGCGTATCTGATGGTCATCGGCTCAGCCATCATACAGGTATCCGGTAGTTGTTTCGCAGCCGCCATGGTGTTCAACTTAGTCTCGTAATCGGCGCGGCTGACGGCGATAAGTGAAACGTGAATACTGTTCTGCGACGCGTTGAATACGTCGAGGGTCTTCTGAATATCCGCCGCTTCTGACTGAGTGGTATTATACCAGGCCATGTAGGTGATCTCTGTTTTAGCGGCAAAAGCAGTAGCGGAGATCACGACCATTGAGATGATGAATAACACGATAAGTAAACGTCTTAAAGAAATCATAAAAAACACTCCTCCTTATTTTCCTGATTAATGACACAATCAACAAACTGTTACTTATTGAATATCTCTTTTTTTTAACACCTCCTTCCCTTAAAGAGCCCAGCCAAACCGTCATTGTTCCCGGTTCCCGGTTGTCCCAGGCATAATAAGGAATAGCCTTAACAGGGACCTTTATTAAAGGCTTAATCAAATCCGTGGGCCGGTATAACGCCTTCTCCCAAACTTTTAAATCATAAGCCAAACCATCGCATTCAATAATTGTCACTCCCCCCAATAGACCGGAGTCGAAACGGGTTTTGAATTCAACCTCCTCAGGAAGCATGATTTGGATCACCGGTAATGGATGATCAACGTCCTCGAGGCAATAGATTAGAGGACCCCTCTGCAAAGCCACCCGTCCGGTATTTTGCCAGACCGCCGGATGGGCTTGTAACATTTCAACCGGCATTTCCAGATCGAGTTCCACCTGATCCCCGGGATTCCAATTACGTTTAAGATTGGCATACCCATTTTCAACCGGAAATACTGCCGGCTGATTATTTACAGTCAACCCGTATTTCCGGCTCCAACCCGGTATCCGCAATAGAAGTGAGAATTCGCTCGGTTTGGCTAAATCAAGTTTAAGCCGGATTCTGCCTTCCCAGGGGTAATTTGTCTCCTGGCGCAGAGCAATTAAATCTCCGTTTGGCAAATTCACTTGCACCGAACCCTGAATATACAAATGCACCGCCAAACCATCCGGAGATTTCGAGTAGATATAATTGCCCAGGGAAGCCAATAAACGGGCTACATTCGGCGGGCAACAGGCGCACTCAAACCAGCCCTGCCGGTGGTGTTCCCCGGTGCTCAGCAAGGGATTGACATAGAAAAACTTACGGCTGTCAAGGGAGACTCCGGCTAAAAACCCGTTATATAAGACCCGCTCCATAATATCAGCGAAACGGCTCTCCCCTTTCAATTGCAACAACCGGTGATTCCACATAATCATACCGACTGCGGCGCAGGTCTCAGCGTAAGCGGTGTCATTCGGCAGATCATAATCATGGGTGAAACCTTCATTCGAGTTTGAAGGCCCGATTCCGCCCGTTACATACATCCGCCGCTGCGTTACATTTCCCCATAAACGCTCCATCGCTTCCAGTAAAGCTGTTTCTCCCGTTTCGGCCGCCAGATCGGCCATGCCGCAGTATAAATACATTGCTCGGACCGCATGCCCCACCACTTCACTTTGTTCCCGCACCGGTAAATGATCCTGAGAATAACGGCCGTTATAGTTTTCGTAAGTTCCGTAAAACTGCTGATTCAACTTTACCGGTCCGCCGCCAATCTCCTCCAGGTGCGCCAATTCCCAGCGGAAACGGTGATCGGGATTCCCGCGCCGGTCGATAAAATATTGAGCAAGATGAAGGTAACGGAGTACACCGGTAAGCCGGTAAAGGTCGACCAAAGCCATTTCTATCTCTTCATGCCCCGGCAGACCTTCCAGTTTCCCGGGGCCGAAGACGGCATCGATATGGTCGGCGAAACGGCAGGCTATCCCTAATAATGAACGCTTGCCTGTAGCATTGAAATGAGCGACGGCAGCCTGGATTAAATGCCCCGCGCAGTATAGTTCATGCCCCATCCCGAGGTTGGTCCATTTCTTCGCAGGCTCGACCCATTGAAAATAAGTGTTTAAATAGCCGTTTTCCTCTTGGGCTTCGGAGATAACGCTAATTACTTCATCTACCTTAGCCTCCAATTCCGGATCGGGATGGGTGGTTAAGGAGTAGGAGGCGGCCTCCAGCCATTTATAGGCGTCTGAATCCATCCAATACGGTCCGGTGTGTTTTCCATCAGCTTTTCCGGCTACCCGTAAAAAATTATCCAGCACTCCGCTTGCTTTTAACTGATTATACTGATA
>JBLNCU010000148.1:0-11620 GCA_050260935.1 Bacillota bacterium | reverse complement strand
TTATTGAAGATGTTTATACACAGCACGGTACAAACGAGATAATCGATCTGTTTAATGATGCACATGTTTTTTCTTTTCCTAAACCCACTCGTTTAATTACTCAATTATTAAATCTTGCTACTTCTAGTGATGATGATATAATACTTGACTTTTTTGCCGGTTCTGGCGCAACTGCAGATGCTATAATGAAATTAAACAAACAGGATAATTTTAACCGTAAATTCATCCTCGTCCAACTCCCGGAACCCACCGGTCGTACCGATTTTCCGACCATCGCCGATATCTGTAAGGAACGGGTCCGGCGGGTGATCAACAAGCTGAACCAGGAAGACGAGGGCAAACTGCCTTTGAACGACGCTGCACCCCAGGATCGCGGTTTTAAAGTCTTCAAACTTGCGCCTTCTAATTTCAAAATCTGGAACAGCGAACCGCCGAAAGGTGAGGCGGAATTGGCGAAACAGCTTGAGCTGCATATCAACCACATCCTACCCGGCCGTTCCCAGGAGGATATCTTGACCGAACTGCTGTTAAAGGCGGGATTCCCGTTGACTGTGAAGATTGAGCGGTTGACTTTGGCCGGAAAGACCGTCTTCAGTATCGCCGAGGGCGCGATGCTGATCTGTCCGGAACATGAATTGACGCTGGAACTGATCAAAGAGATGGCGGGACGCAAGCCGCAGCGGGTAATCTGCCTTGACGAAGGTTTTGCCGGAAATGATCAACTTAAGACCAATGCGGCCTTGATCTTCGAGGCGAACGGGGTATTGAAGTTTCAGACGGTGTGACGGAACTCACCCCCGCCCTGAGGGGCGCCCCCTCTCTTTTTAGGAAAGAGAGGGGGCCGGGGGGGTGAGTTGTGGAAATGCCGCGATTTCAGACGGTATAAGGTGGGGGGGGAAACTACCGATGGAGCAGGCAATGCAACCGGCCGGAGCGATGCTGCTATATCAGACGGAAGACGGTCAAACTCGGGTGGAAGTGCATTTGGATGGCGAAACAGTTTGGCTCACTCAAAAACAAATGGCGGAACTCTTTCAAAAAGACATTCGCACTATTAATGAACATATTGGGAATATCTTTGAAGAAGGAGAACTGAAGCCTGATTCAGTTATCCGGAAATTCCGGATAACTGCTTCCGATGGTAAATCTTATGAAGCGATGCATTATAACCTCGATGTGATCATTTCCGTCGGCTATCGGGTCAAGTCGCACCGGGGCGTTCAGTTCCGGATCTGGGCCACGCAAAGGTTAAAGGAATATATCATCAAAGGGTTTACCATGGACGACGAACGTTTGAAACGGGGCGGGGGCGGCAATTATTTTGACGAATTGCTGGCCCGTATCCGGGACATCCGTTCTTCGGAAAAGGTTTTCTACCGCAAGATTCTCGAAATTTACGCCACCAGCATTGATTATGATCCCCATACCGAGGAGTCGCGCAATTTTTTCGCCACGGTTCAAAACAAGATGCACTGGGCGGCCCACGGGCGGACCGCCGCGGAGCTGATTTACGGGCGGGCCGATGCTTCCAAGCCCAATATGGGATTGACCAATTGGAAAGGCGGCCGGATTCGTAAAGAAGACGTCAGCGTGGCCAAGAACTATCTTAACCAAGAGGAACTTGAAAAATTAAACCGGATCGTTTCGTTATATTTGGATTTTGCCGAATTGCAGGCCCAAAATAGAAAAGTGATGTATATGAAAGACTGGATCGCCAAGCTCGATGATTTTTTACGAATCAGCGAGCAGGAAATCCTGACTCACGCGGGCCGGATTTCCCATGAAATGGCTGTTGCCAAAGCGCAGCAAGAATTTGAAGAGTACCGGCGGCTTCAAGATGAAGCCTTAAGCCCGGTGGAGCGGGATTTTGAGGAGATAATCCGTGAAATCCGCCGGTTGGAAAAGAAGGGAAAACAGCAATGAAACTCCAATTCGATCCGAAACAGGAATATCAAATTCAGGCCGTAAACGCCATTGTTGATCTCTTTGACGGGCAGCCGCTTGGCCGGGGCGATTTCTCCATCGCCATCGAGGCGGGGCTTGCCGGGGTCTTCGGTGGCCAGATCCAGACGGAGCTGGGCATCGGCAACCGGTTGCTTATTGACCGGGAGAAGCTTCTGGAAAATCTTCATAAAATCCAGGAGCGAAACGATCTGGACCTGGACAAGGGATTGCTGCCCGATCTTTATGATTTGGATAACGCGCCCGCGCCGCTCAACTTCTCGGTGGAGATGGAGACGGGCACCGGGAAGACCTATGTCTATCTGCGGACCATTTTCGAACTCTCCCGAAAGTATGGTTTTAAGAAATTCATTATCGTCGTTCCCGGCGTGGCGATCCGGGAAGGTGTCTTAAAGAATCTGGCGATTACCGAGGAACACTTTAAGGCGTTATACAACAATCTGGAATACGAATACTTTGTTTACGACGCCAAAAAGATCAACCGCTTACGGCAGTTCGCAGTCAGTAATACAGTTCAAATTTTGGTCATCAATATTGACGCATTTCGGAAGAATTTTACCGGCACCGAGGAAGAACAGAAGAGCAATGTAATATACAAAGAGAACGACAAAATGTCGGGACGGCCGCCGATTGAATTTGTCCGGGCGACTAATCCGATAGTGATCATCGATGAACCCCAAAGTGTCGATAATACTGAAAAGGCCCAGGAGGCGATCAGGGCTTTAAATCCTTTATGTACCCTCCGGTACTCGGCGACCCACCGCAACCCCTATAACCTGGTTTACAAGCTTGACCCAGTCCGCGCTTATGATCTGCGCTTGGTAAAACAGATCGTTGTTTCCAGTGTCACCAGTCAGAATGCATTTAACGAAGCTTATATCAAGGTGAAGGAGATCGGTTATGCCAAGGGAGCAAAAACTCCCCATGCCAAGCTGATTATTCATTGGCAAGGAGATGACGGAGTCCGGGAAAAAGAGGTTAAGGTAAAGGGTGAGGAGGACCTCTTCGTACTCTCCAACGAACGGGAATGTTACCGGAACGGATATATCGTTGATTATGTGGATGCTACTCCCGGAGAGGAACATATCGGATTTACGAATGGGAAAACCTTGAATCTTGGCGGGGAGATTGGAGGCCTTCGGGACGATCTTTGGAAATCACAGATTCGCAATACCATTAGGAAACACCTGGAGAGAGAGCTTCAGGTGCGCGACCGCGGGATTAAGGTGCTTAGCCTGTTCTTCATTGATAGAGTAGCCAATTACCGGAGTTACGATGAATCGGGAAAACCGGTTCCGGGGAAATTTGCGATTACATTTGAGGAAACATTTAAGGAATTGTTTAGACAAGAACGCTACAAGCCGTTATTTGAGTCTTACAAGGATGTTCCCATTGAAAAACTACACAACGGTTATTTCGCCCAGGATAAAAAAGGGTTCTTTAAAGATTCCAGTGAAAACCGGGATACTCAGGCTGATGATGATGTCTATAACCTGATTATGAAGGATAAAGAGAAACTCTTGTCCTTGGAGGAACCGTTGCGTTTTATTTTCAGCCATTCGGCGCTCCGGGAAGGATGGGATAACCCGAATGTGTTCCAGATCTGCACTCTTAACGAAACCCGTTCAGCGCTTAAAAAACGCCAAGAGATTGGGCGGGGGTTGCGTTTGCCGGTTAATCAAAACGGGGCGCGGGTGTTCGATGAAAATATCAATAAACTGTTTGTAGTGGCCAATGAAAGTTATGAGGACTTTGCCAGGGCGCTGCAGAATGAGTATGAAGAAGATTGCGGGGTGACCTTCGGTAAAGTTCCCAAGCTGGCGTTCGCCAAACTTACGAGGTTTGTCGGCAAAGATGAGCAACCGCTCGGCCGGGAAGTATCGGAACAGATTTGGACGGGTTTAATCGCGAACGGTTTATTAACAGAAGATGGCAAACTTACTTCTAGATTTGATCCGAAAGCTCCGGACTTCGTGCTTCCTATTTCCCCGGAGTTACAGGAACTTCAAGCTAGTATCATTGAAACGCTGGATTCCTACAGGTTAGAGCGGCAGATTAAAAAAGATGAAGATCAAAAGACGTTGCGCCTAAATAAGCATGTTTACCTCGATCCTGAATTCGTTGAACTTTGGAACCGTATTAAGGCGAAAACGACTTATTCGGTGGAGTATGATACTGAAGAATTAGTAAATAAAGCGGTTCGAAGCATTCAAGATATGGAGCCTATTAAACCGGCGCGGATTCATATTTCCGAAGCTGCCTTGGATATTGAAAAGTCAGGTGTACAGACGCAGGTTTTACGGGAAACCGGTGAAACCGTGGAATATCATGGCGCAGTTCCTGATATCTTGGCTTATTTACAGGATAAAACCGAACTCACCCGTTCCACTTTGTTCAGGATTTTAAAAGGATCCGGACGGCTCGGTGAGTTTATCACCAATCCGCAGAAATTTATGGATACGGTTGCCGCAATTATTCAGCGTGAACTACACAAGCTGATTGTTGACGGGATTAAGTATGAGAAAGTCGCCGGAGAAGAATATGAGATGAGGCTCTTTGAGACCGAAGAAATCATCAGTTACCTTCACAATCGCTATGAGTTGCGAAATCAAGAAAAATCCATTTATGACGCTGTCGTTTACGATTCCGATATTGAAAGAAGATTTGCCGAAGCCTTAGATAATCGCGAAGATATCAAATTATTTGTTAAACTTCCCAGTTGGTTCCGGATTGCCACTCCGATTGGAGATTATAATCCGGACTGGGCTATCTTAAAGCATGATGAGTCAACTTTATATTTAGTGAGAGAGACTAAGGGAACTAAGGACTTTGAGAAACTGCGAAACAGCGAAGCGGAGAAAATTCGTTGCGGCAGGAAACATTTTGATGCGCTTCAAACGGGTGTATCGTTTGGTGTGGTCACATCGGCCAATGAAATTTAAAGATGTTGCGTATGTTAACCGGAACGAGATTGCGGAGATGAAGATTCCGGGTTAAGATATGGCGTAAGATCGCCATGTGATAACCGGAAATGCTTCTTTGGAAAAATCAGCGGCGGCATATAGTTTTAACACCGGCCGGGCGGATCGCCCATGATTGTTGGTTGGAAACACCGCGGCATTTTGCCGGGGCGTCATCGGATGAATTTGTGGTGATGCCTAATCATTGTTGACCGCCTTAAACACCGTATTTCTTTAGGATGTAAAGCTTTAATACCGGTTTTAGCCGGTAGGATCTTTGCCGGCCATGAGTTTTAACCCGTGGCGGAGCGAAAAAGCAGAACCGGTAAGGGAAAATTCGCTAGCCTTATAATTTCCGCCCACCGTCTTTCTTCCAGGCGGTCGGGGTCTTTAAACAAGCCTTTTTACACCCCGATTCTCAGAAAAACGAAACCGGGGCTCAGAGAATTAAAGCCGACTCTAAAAGAGTTAAAGCCGACTCTCGGAGAGTTGGAACCGGCTTTCAAAGACTTAACGCCGACACTTGGAGAGTTGGAACCGGCTTTCAAAGACTCGACGCCGACACTTAGAGACTCGAAGCCGACGCTTAGAGACTCAAAACCCACTCTCAAAGAGTCAGCGCCGGCTCTCAAAGACTCGACGCCGATACCCAAAGACTCAAAGTCAACTCTCAGAGACTCGGCACCAACTCTCAAAGACCCAAAAATAAACCCGGATTTCGAAAACTTTATTCATACATCAAGCATGATGGAACCTTGGCAGTCACCCGGCAGGTGTTGGGGCAACTCACCCCGGCGCTTCGCGCCACCCCTCTCTTCCGCAGAAGAGAGGGGCAGGGGGTGAGTTCACTTTCGAAATCCGGGATAAACCCTCCCCCGGATTCTAAAATCAATCGCAGGGGAGGGCGGCGTTTCAAGCCGGATAATTTCAATTATTCTTCCTTAGTGGCGGCGGTCTCTTTTTTCACTTTAGCCGGGAAACGGGCCGAGAGATCTCTGTAAATGGTCTCCGCCTTTTGAACCTTGGATCGCATCGCGTTTCGGGCCGAGTTTTAGAAGATTAACGACCCGGAATAAGCCTCGCTTCCCGCCAGCATCATGGTGTCCGAGAGCGCTTCGGTAATCTGCGACAAAGGATGATACAGGGAGCGAATTAACTCCACCGCCGCCACATCCTTGGCCAATTCATCGACGTTTAAAAACGGGGGAACCAGGTCGGGGTTTTGTTTGCAGTATTCCAGTGTTTTTTGGACAAAGCCGACCGTCTTGTCGCCCATCTTCGGCAACTCATGCCGGTCTTCCGGGGAAAGGGTCTTCAAGCAAGGCATCAGTTTAGAATTGAGAGTGTCGATGCATGTTTTGATCTCCTTTAAGTCCGTTTCGGTGACGCTGAAAGAAATCAGATTGGTTTGGGCCATGATTTTTCTCTCCTTTTCAGAAATTTGGAAACAGATCATTTATTCGTTATTATTTTTTATTATCCTTTAAATGGCAATAAATTTTGAAAACAAAAATTAATTAAATATGGATGTCAAATCCTAAAGCTTTAATAGCCGTTTCAACCGGTAAGGCTTTGCCGGCCATGAGTTTTAACACGTGGCGGACTCAAAAGCCTTCGCTCCGCCCTTTTAGGGAGGAAACAAGATAGAGGGCCGGCGATTTTATTTTTTTTGCCCATTCCACTGGCGCTCCCGGCATAATACTGGTATAATTTAGCTATCCGAATAAAGGAGTGATCGCGACGGAAGATGATATCGTGCCGGTGGAGATCATTATCGAGCCTTACGCGGATGAAGCTGAAGCAATGGAGTTGTTCAAGTCCTTAAGCTATATGAAAGACCGCTTTGAATTCATCGAGCGGGATGATGAGGGGATCAAAGTAAGGGCGCGGACCCGGTTCATGGGCGGGGAATTCCCCTATGAAGTAGGGTACGTGGTTGTCAGCGCTTATGATGATCGCCAGTTTTTAGTGACCAAGGTTGACCGGCCAAATCAATTTGTCTGGTTCGGGACTTGGGAAAAATAGTTACCGGTGGGATCAAATTTGTTAAATGACTGAAAATTAAAGGGAAAACACTGGAGAACCACGAATTAATAGTTTAAAAAAATATCCGCTTTCTGGTGCCCGCAAAGGGAGAATAGGGAAGGAACAGGGTTCGATTAAGACCCAAGTCCACGGACGCGCCACTGTAGCCGTTAGCAATTTAACGGGAGTCAGGAGACCTGCCAGAAAGCTTTCAATAAGGCCTACGCGGATTCGGGTCGCTTATTTGACAGAAGTAGACAACCCCGCCTTTTAGGCGGGTTTTTTTTGAGGAAGCCAATGCTGTATCTTTTAGGTTGTAATAGTGAATCCAGCAAATGGAACGATCTTAGCCGGAGCGGCGATTCCCAACCGGAGTTCGGCCGGCTTTTAAAGGCGAGCGGCATGACAGATTTCGCTATTCTGGCTACTTGCCACCGCTGGGAGTGCTATTGGCACAGTGAGGAAAACCGGGGGGCCGGTGAGGTAAAAGAGCTTATCAGCGCCAACCTGCTTTCCCGCCGGACAATCGAAAACGGGGATTTTTACTTTAAAGCCGGACCGGCCGTGGTCGATCACCTTTTTAGGGTCAGCGCCGGTTTAGATTCCCTGATCATCGGTGAACACGAAATTTTAGGACAGGTCCGCAGTTGTCTGAAAGAAGCCCTGAAGCAAAAGACAGCCGGGCCGGTAGTGGGAACTTTATTCCGAGAAGCGGTCAGTATCGGGAAAAAAGTCCGCCGGCAGACGGCGATCGGCAGGGGTAAAGCCAGCTATGCTTCACTAATCCTTGATTTGGTCGACCGGAACCCCTGGCTGCTCCCGCTTGAACGGGCGTTAATCATCGGGACCGGTAAATTAGCCGGTAACGTGGCCGAAGTTTTAGCTAAACAAGGGGTTAAACCTTGTTTTGTGGGCGGAAGAAACCCTGAAAAGGCGGCCGCCTTGGCCGGCGTTTTTCATGGGGAATGGGCTCCGCTGGAACAGTTGCCCGGTTTACTCCAGGAATTTTCCTTAGTGATCGGCGTTTCCAAAGCCAACCGGATACTGGTGGCGGAAGAAGATCTGGCCGCGGTTTCCCGGCGGCAGATGATTATCGATCTCTCGGTCCCCGGAATCGTGGCCCCCGGGGTCAATCGATACAAAAACATAGAGTATATCGGATTTAATTTTGTTCAAGGCCTGATCAAGGAGAATCTTGGACGCCGCCGGGACGAGCTGGAAACGGCTGAGGTTTTAGTAGCCGGGGCGGTTGAGGAGATGGTGGTGGCGATCCGCCAGCGCCAGAACCAGGAACGGATATACGGGGCTCAGGACCGTTTATATCAGGAAGGACAAGGCGTCCTCAACAACCTCCTTTCGCGAATCGCCGATGAAGGTTTAAAACAGGAACTGGCCGGCGAATGGAACCGGCAATTGAAAAAATTAATCTATCTGGCCTTGTCTTCGGAAAAAAACGAACGGCTGGGTCCGGTTTCGCTGGCGGTCAATGAGTATTTTCCGTTAATCCTTTCAATGGCCAACCGGCGGGTTTTGGTGGCCGGCGGCGGTAAAGTGGCCGCCCGCAAGATCTCCAAGCTGCTGGAGACCAGGGCTGATGTAACGGTGGTGGCCCCGGAATTGGCCCCCGAGTTGGCCGAATATATCAGGGAAGGTAAAGTCCGCTGGTTGAAAAGCTGTTTTGAGCCTGGACAATTAGATAATTATGATCTGGTAATCGCCGCCACCGACAACCCCGCTGTAAACCGGGAAGTCGTCAATGCGGCCCGCCGGGGGAAGATCCTGGCCAACTCGGTAGATGAAGCCGTTGGAAGCGATTTTATCTTTCCGGCCATTATCAGGCGGGGGGATTTGTTGATAGCCGTCTCCACCTCGGGCAAACGACCGGCCTTGGCCCGTAAAATCCGGCAGGAGTTGGAGTTTTTATTTGGCCAAGAATACGGCGACCTCCTGATTACCAAGGACAACGACAATTGATGAGGGTTTTACGGAAAGGATTCACTACTGGCGCCGCTGCAGCCGCGGCCACCAAAGCCGCCATTTACCGGATGGCAGGACAGACCCTTACCAATGTTGCGGTAACACTTCCGGATGGGACTCAAATGCTGATCCCGGTTAGCGGTTCAGGAGTCCGGGGTGACGGAGTTTATTACGCCGAGGTTATCAAGGATGGCGGGGACGACCCTGATGTAACCAGCGGAGCGGTAATCCGGTCTGTTGTCAAAAAGCGGGGAGAATCAGTGATTATTACCGGGGGTACGGGGGTAGGCAGGGTTACCAAACCAGGACTGCCGGTGGCGCCCGGCGAGGCGGCCATCAACCCGGTACCCCGCCGGATGATCCTGCAAGCGGTCCGGGAGGCTCCTATCAATAATTGTCTGGAAATAATCATCGAGGTTCCGCAGGGAAAGGAATTGGCTGAAAAAACCCTCAATCCCCGTTTAGGGATTATCGGGGGGATCTCGATTTTAGGCACCACCGGAATTGTGGAGCCTATGTCCGAGGAGGCCTGGAAGGATTCTTTGGCCTTACAGTTGAAAGTAATTCGCGCGGCGGGCTTTCAGGCTGTCGTCCTGACTCCCGGGCGGCAAGGGGTTCAGTGGGGAGCATCCATGGGAATTCCAACAGAGCAAATAGCGGAGATGAGTAATTTTGCCGGTTTTATGTTGGACGAATGCGCTGATTCCGGGTTTACCTCAGTTTTACTTTGGGGACATTACAGCAAGCTGCTTAAAGTGGCGGCCGGCAATTTCAACACCCACAGCCGGCTGACTGATGCCAAATTTGAAACCCTGACTGCGATCACTGCCGTTGCCGGCGGTCAACCGGGGTTGTTAAAACAAATATTCAACGCCAACACCACTGAAGAGGCAATTTTCTGCCTCGAGACGGCCGGGCTTGACCGGATTGTTTTAAACATCGCGGCCGGAAGGGCCAGCGCCCGGGCCATGGCCAGGGTTAAGGGTCTAACAGTGGGATGCGTTTTGCTCGACCGTCAGGGACGGTTGCGCGGCTGGGATGAAAATGCCAAAAAACTAGTCGAGGCGGAAAAATGGCCGATCACTGGGTGGTAGTAGGGGTTGGACCCGGAGATTACCGGCTGATTACCCCGGAAGCCTTGAATGAAATCAGGGAAGCCGAGATTTTAATGGGCAGCCGGCGGATTTTGGAGAATTTCGCCCTTCCTGAACAGAGCTGTTATGAAATAAGCGGCGATCTGGAGGGGTTGCGTTTAAATTTAATCGCCTGGAAAGCCCGGAGGATTGCTTTGCTGGTCAGTGGCGATCCGGGATTTTACAGTATTTTGAACTGGCTAAAAAAAGAATTCCCCGGTGTTAAACTACGGGTAATTCCGGGCATCAGCTCGATGCAACTGGCTTTCGCCAGACTGGCCCAGAGCTGGTATGATTGCAGGTTTATAAGCCTGCACGGCCGGGTTTCAACAGATCTGGCCCTGGAGGCGGTCGCTAATCCCAAAGTCTGTTTTTTAACCGATGAGCGGAACTCCCCGGCCGGTATTGTCAAGGCCTTACAAAAAGCCGGACTCCGGGATAAATGGCTTTTCATCGGGAGCTCCCTGGGAACCACAGCTGAACAGATATGGCAGGGAAGATTGGCTGATTATGAAGAGACCGCTTTAAATGAACCGTATAGCGTGGTGATTGTTGAGGATGAATCCCTGGCCTTATGAGACCCCCGGCATCCCGGATCGCTTGTTCGCCAAAGACGGATGTCCGATGACCCGGGAGGAGATCCGGGCGCTGGTGATTGCTAAATTGCAATTGGCCAAATCCCAGGTGGTTTGGGATATCGGCGCCGGCGCCGGATCGGTGGCGGTTGAAGCCGGGCGGATTGTTGGTTCGGGACGGGTTTTTGCTGTAGAAGCCAAGCCGGAGCGGAAGGCGCTCATTGAAGAAAATGCCGCCAAGTTCGGACTTTCCAATATCGAAGCGATTCAAGGGACGGCTCCAGAGGTTTTTAACGCTTTGCCCCCGGCTGACCGGGTATTTATCGGCGGTAGCGGCGGCAGACTACCGTCCATCATTGAGCGGCTCGTTTCCAAATTACAGCCGGGTGGACGAATAGTGATGACTGCCGTAACCCTGGAGACTCTTACCCAGGCGGGCCGTATTTTTGAGCAGCCGCCTTTTGACTCGTTCGAGGGTTTGGCTGTCAGTTTAGGCGCGCTCCGGGTTTTAGGCGGCAGCCATCTGCTCCAGCCGGAGCATGCTATCTATATTTTAGCTGCCAATATCCACTGAGGTCACGATGAACGGGATATTTTACGGAGTGGGACTGGGTCCCGGCGACCCGGATTTGATAACGGTGAAGGCTTTAAAGATCCTGAAAGCGGCGGGGAAAATTTTTGCCCCGGCCAGTAAAGAGGGGCGCAGCCTGGCCGGGGAGATCATCAACCGGCACATTCCGGAGACGGCGGTTGAATACCTCGATTTTCCGATGACCACCGATAAGGAACGGTTGCATAAGGCTTGGGATGAAGCCGTTTCCAGGATCGGGTTTTGCTTGAACAATCAATCCGTAGCTTTCGCCGCCTTGGGAGACCCTTTGTTATACGGGAGTTATTTGTATCTGTACCGGGGGATCCGGGAAAGGTTTCCTATGATCCGGGTGGTGACTGTTCCCGGAATTCCCGGGATGTGCGCGGCGGCGGCCCG
>JBLNCU010000147.1:0-2524 GCA_050260935.1 Bacillota bacterium | reverse complement strand
TCGATCATGGATCTTGATGAATTGGAGCTGCAAAAATTACGGGAAAAAGCAAAAAAAATCAGACGGGATATTATTGCCATGATTTATCATAGGCAGTCCGGCCATCCGGGGGGTTCGCTGTCCATTGTGGAAATACTTATATCGTTATATTATAAAAAAATGAAAATTGATCCCAATAACCCACGCTGGGAAGATCGGGACCGTTTTATTCTTTCCAAAGGCCACTGCGCGCCGGCTCTCTATGCTGTCCTCGCCGACTTAAACTTCTTTCCCCCAGAATACCTACTGAACTCTTACAGGAGTATAAACGGGTGTTTGCAGGGTCATCCCGACATGAAAAAAACCCCGGGAATCGATATGACCTCGGGATCTTTAGGGATCGGCTTATCGGTGGCCTGTGGTATGGCTTTAGGCGCCAGGATTAAAAAACAAAATTTTCAAGTCCATGTCCTTATCGGCGATGGCGAGACCAATGAAGGGCAAATCTGGGAGGCCGCCAAAACGGCGGCGCATTATAAATTGGATAAAATAACCGCTTTCATTGATCTTAACGGGCTGCAAAACGATGGGCCCACTCAACAAGAGATGTCCATGGAATGCCTGGCGGATAAATGGAAATCTTTCAATTGGCATGTGCTTGAAATTGATGGCCATGATTTCGTCCAGATATTAAAGGCAATTGACGAGGCCGAGGCGATTAAAGATAAGCCAAGCGTGATAATTTGCCGGACAATTAAAGGCAAAGGCGTTTCGTTTATGGAAAATCAGCTTAAATTTCACGGAACTCCTCCCAGCCGGGAGGAATTTCAAAAAGCCCTTGCCGAACTCTCTTAATACTAAATAAAAGAAGGCTTGTTTTGGATGAAAAAATACTTAATTGGAACTGATATCGGAACATCAGGCACAAAGTCAATATTGACTGATCTTGACGGTAGAATAATATCATCCTCTTTGATTGAATATGGGATTTTGCAGCCACAAGCTTTGTGGGCCGAACAATGGCCTGATGTTTGGGTTGATGCTGTCAAGAATAGCATAAAAAACGTATTAGAAAATTCCGGGGTAAATCCGTCGAAAATAGCCGGGATCGCTATCAGCGGATTGTATGGCGGTTCAGGTGTTCCTTGCGACTCTGATTTGAATCCGGTTCGCCCCTGCATTATCTGGATGGACCAGCGGACTGCTGAAGAGAGTCTTTGGGTTGAAGAACAAATTGGTTTGGAGAGATTATTCTCCATTACCGGAAACGTCTTAGACCCTTATTTTGGTTTTACCAAGATTTTGTGGATTAAGAATCACGAACCCGGGAATTGGGGCAAGATTAATCAGTTTTTACCGCCGAACGCCTACGTGATCTATAAACTTACGGGTGAGGTTGCCATTGATTATTCATCGGCTGGTAATATCGGTGGAATATTTGATTTACGGACCAGAGACTGGTCCAGTGAATTAATGGAAGAAATGGGAATACCTAAAGCATTGATGCCGGCGAAAATTGTGGATTCGAGCGCCATAGTCGGGGGATTGAGTCCGGTTTGCAGCCGGGAGCTAGGGCTTCCCACCGGTGTGCCAATTATCGCCGGGGGAATAGATTGCATCGTGGCCACACTTAGCGCGGGGGTATATGAGTCCGGCCAGCATGTCGCGGTTATTGGAACCTCTATCAACTGGGGAATGGTGCACGAAAATTTCCCGGTCAACCGTAGATTGGTGACAATGCCGTTTATCGAGGATCCCAAAAAGAAATATTATACCTATGGTGGCGCCTCCACCGCGGGGGCGCTCCCGAAATGGTTTAAGGATAATTTTGGCGACTACGAAAAAGAAAGCGGGGCCAAAGATGAAAAATCCGCCTATGTAATCTTCGATGAAATGGCCGAAAAGATCAAGCCAGGCAGCGAGGGCCTAATAGTTTTACCTTATTTTATGGGGGAGCGTAGCCCGATTTGGGATACTAACGCCCGCGGACTTATTTTCGGTTTGACTCTTTCCCATTCAAAGGCCCATGTTTACAGGGCAATTTTAGAGTCGGTGGCGTATTCATTGCGGCATATCATGGAGACCGGCGAAACTAGTATTAAATATGGGGATGAATGTATTTTAGTAGGCGGGGTAACCAAGTCCAAACTCTGGAAACAAATATTCGCCGATGTTACGGGAATGAATATCATCAGTCCGCAAGGGAACATTGAGGCGCCGCTTGGGGATGCGCTTTTGGCCGGTGTGGGGACGGGCGTTTTAAAAGACTATTCCGTTATTAAAAGCTGGATTAATTTTAATAATAAAATAGAACCGAACCAGGGAAGACATAAACTATATTCCGAATATTTTCAGGAGTATAAGAATTTATACCCTGTACTTGCTCCAAATATGAAAGAATTGGTAAGGATCGCCAAACAAGAACTCTAGATATCTATTGTGATAAGCTTTTTTCCTTAAATAAGGTTCTTATGTAATCCCGCCGGTTAACCTGTTAGAAAAAAGAGAATCCGTTCGAAATTGCGAATTTGTATTCAACTATTTT
>JBLNCU010000146.1:0-2752 GCA_050260935.1 Bacillota bacterium | reverse complement strand
CGGTCGCTATGCCGGTAACCAAATTAGTAGCGCCCGGCCCCGAAGTGGCTAGGCAGACTCCTGTTTTGCCGGTGCTTCGGGCATAGCCGTCGGCGGCGTGAGCCGCTCCTTGCTCATGACGAACCAGAATATTACGGATTTTCGAATCATATAAAGCATCATAAATTGGGATCACCTGCCCTCCGGGGTAGCCGAAGATAACCTCGACCCCTTCCCTTTTTAAGCACTCCAACAAAATTTCCGCTCCTGAAATTTTCATTAATGCACCTCCAACTCTCTGTCAACAGATATTCAGATATTGTATTATATAATAATGCATGACATATCAAAAGTCAAATTTTAAAGGAGAATTTTAGGTCTCGTCTTTATTGAGTTTGTGGAGTTGTATTTTTAAGAGGCTTTATCAATAATGAATAAAATTTTTTGGTTTTCTCCAAATATTTGTCGCCTATAGCTTGCCCCCGTTTAATATTAAATTTTGATTTTAGTCCAATAAAAAAGCGCCTTAGTCCACAAGCAATTAAACCCCTAACTGTTGAGCTTTAATACGCAAATACAATAATCCTAATCTATGATGGATTATATAAAAAAACCCGGGTTTAAATCTGAACCCCGGGTTCCTAAAGTCAGTTATCTTTTTTGTTCTTAAATTTTTAAGCTGTATTCTTAAGGGTGATTGATTTAAATACTTTTCTCCGTGTCTTAGCGCCTCTCTGGCTAAATTTATAGACCGCAAAAACACGGAAGCACAGAGAAAACAATGGTCAAACCAATGGGTTACGTAGATCAACCATTATTGGTAACAGAGCGAATTTCTATTTTAAAACCGCCCCGGTATTGGCTGAAGTCACTAATCGGCTGTAGCGGTTCAAATAACCGGTTTTAATCCGGGGCTCCGGTTGGCGCCATTCCGCTTTTCTCTTCGCCATTTCGGCTTCGCTGATCAAAAGGTCAACTTGGCGGCCGGGAATGTCAATCCGGATTTGATCCCCCTCTTTGACTAAAGCAATCGGACCTCCTTCCATCGCTTCGGGGGAAATATGCCCGATGGAGGCCCCCCTGGAAGCCCCGGAGAAACGGCCGTCGGTCAACAACGCCACTTCTTTGTCCAACCCCATTCCGGCAATTGCCGAGGTTGGCCCCAGCATTTCCCTCATTCCGGGGCCACCTTTGGGCCCCTCATACCGAATGACCACAATATCCCCGGCGACGATCTCCCCGCCGAGGATCGCCTTGATGGCATCTTCTTCACCGTCGAAAACCCGGGCCGGCCCTTGATGCCGCATCATTTCGGGAGCAACCGCCGCTTGCTTAACCACACAACCAGCCGGCGCCAGGTTGCCCCATAAAACCGCCAAACCGCCCTCAGCATGATAAGGATCGGCGATGGGCCGGATTACTTCCGTCCGTCTTACCTTGACGTTTTGGATATTCTCCCCAACCGTTCTCCCGGTAACTGTTTTGGCTGCGGTAAAGATTAACCCTTTTTCATTAAGGACGCTCATTACCGCCGGAATTCCGCCGGCCTCGTCCAGGTCTTGAATGTGATGAATCCCGCCGGGCCGCAAATAAGCCAAGTGAGGAGTTTTCCGGCCTATCTCGTTCACCCAGTTCAAGTCGAGCGTTATTCCGACTTCATGCGCAATTGCCGGCAAATGGAGGACCGTATTGGTCGAACCGCCGATGGCCATATCCACAGTAAAAGCATTGGTAAAAGCTTCTTTGGTTAAAATATCACTCGGACGAATGTTCTCCCTGACCAGCTCCATTATTTTCATACCGGCGGTCTTGGCCAAGCGAATTCTCCGGGCGTCAACCGCCGGAATGGTTCCGTTTCCCGGCAGCCCCAAACCCAAAACCTCAGTCATGCAATTCATGGTATTGGCGGTAAACATCCCGGCGCAGGAACCGCACCCCGGACAAGCGGTCTCCTCCAGTTCCTTTAAATCGTTTTCGCTCATTTTTCCGGCTGATACCGCTCCTACTCCTTCAAATAAGCTGTTTAAATCGGCTCTTTCCCCGCGGAAGCTACCGGCTAGCATCGGTCCGCCACTGATAACTATGGCGGGCAAGTTTATCCTTCCGGCTGCCATCAGCATTCCGGGGATAATTTTATCGCAATTGGGTATCAAAACGAGTCCGTCGAAGGCATGAGCAATAACCATACTTTCAATGGAGTCGGCAATAAGTTCCCGGCTGGCTAAAGAATACTTCATCCCTTCATGACCCATGGCTATTCCGTCGCATACCCCAATCACCCCGAATTCGACCGGTGTGCCGCCGGCCATTCTAACTCCCGCTTTAACCGCGGCCACAATGGTATCTAAATGAATATGACCTGGAATAATTTCATTGGCCGAATTGGCAATGGCAATTAATGGCCTGGCTAGCTCTTCATCGGTATAACCCATGGCTTTAAATAGCGAACGATGGGGCGCCCGCTCAATTCCTTCCAAAACGTTCCGGCTTTTCAATAAAAACACCTCCAAAAATTATTTATTCGCATTTAAAGTTTTCTTTCCTTCTAAAGCTGAATAAAAATGTCTGACAATTGATAAAAAAATAAAGCTGTTAGTCACGGCCCTAACAGCAAAAAATGCTTCTCTACAAATATTTCTAAAGTATCCGGTAGTGATGCCGAAATATATAATAAAGGTTAAAAAAATACACCGTTATTTCCGATACACCCCAACAACCCTTCCTCCTTTTTCTTGTCCGCCTGTAAAAGGCGGCTTTTTTTAATTATTCTTTA
>JBLNCU010000145.1:0-20534 GCA_050260935.1 Bacillota bacterium | reverse complement strand
GCTTTGGTAAAGTCCACCGCTCCGGTTTTGGCGATGTCCAGAAGATCCAGAACCATTTCGCGTTCAGTATACATTGATATTCCTCCGTTTATTTAAGATAGGAACCCCATTAATGTTTTGGCGTTATTAAACGCTTGCTGCGCTTCCTGGTTAAAAATACTTTGCAACTGGCCGTCACGGCAATTTTGGGCATACAGCTGAAATTTCTTGGCGTTGACGTCTTCAATGGCGACCAGTTCTTTAATCATGTTCAGTTCCATCTGCGTTAAATTGGGCATAACTTCACCTCCTCTGACATTTGTCGTAAAGCAGGAAAAGCGAACTGTATTAAAACTTTTTACCTCTGGTAGTATTTCTTTTAAGAGTGAAGTTCATACAGGAGGGCTTACTGGAAAATTTTGGCCGGCAAAGGTTTTTGATATTTCTTAACCATGGCAGGAAAAATTGAAAAAACGTCGAATATATTTAATAAGAAATGCTGACAAACCAGCATTTCCGGGTCTGCAGGCCAAAAAATTGCACAGCGGCACAATTTAATCCAAATTTGCCTCCCAAAGCGGGGACCGATCATCCCGTCCGCTAAGGGTTGGTTTCCCGGCAAACCGCCGGGAAATGAGCAAATGCGATGAATGATTAAATTTTAGGAGGCTTTTGCATGGCAAAGGTTATTTTTGAGCATGTCTCTAAAAAGTTTTCCGGTGGGGTAACAGCGGTCAAAGATATGACCCTGGAGATCAAAGATAAAGAATTTATAGTTTTCGTCGGCCCCTCCGGTTGCGGTAAGACGACTTCTTTACGGATGGTTGCCGGGTTGGAGGAGATCTCCGACGGCAACATTTATATCGGGGATCACCTGGTGAATAACGTCGCCCCGAAAGATCGCGATATCGCAATGGTTTTCCAAAACTACGCCTTATACCCTCATATGGATGTTTACAACAACATGGCTTTCGGTTTGAAACTCCGTAAATTCCCGAAGAGTGAAATCGATCGCCGGGTCAAGGAAGCCGCCAAGATTTTGGGTATCGAGAACCTGCTGGACCGGAAGCCGAAAGCCCTCTCCGGTGGTCAGCGGCAACGGGTTGCCTTGGGACGCGCCATTGTCCGCGAACCGAAGGTATTCCTAATGGACGAACCCTTATCCAACTTGGACGCCAAGTTACGCGTTCAAACCCGCGCCGAAATCAGCAGGCTGCACAATCGGCTTCAAACCACCATTATCTATGTTACCCATGACCAGATTGAAGCCATGACCATGGGTGACCGGATGGTGGTCATGAAGGACGGAGTCATTCAGCAAGTCGGTACTCCGCTCGATGTTTACGACCATCCAATCAACGTTTTCGTTGGTGGATTTATCGGCACACCGCCGATGAACTTCCTGGAAGCCGTAATCAAAGAAGAAAACGGCAAGTTAGTCGTGGACTGCAAAGAATTCAAAGTGAAGATCCCTGACGGCAAATTCAAATACGTCCGTCAATACTTAAATAAGGCGGTTATTTTCGGGATCCGCCCCGAAGCCATCAGCAACCGTGATTCGGTTCCCGGCGCCAAAGACGATGAAGTTGTCACCGGCACCGTTGATGTATCCGAGCTTATCGGTTCGGAGGTCAACCTTTATATGTCCATCGGCGAACATTCATTTATCGCCCGCGTCGATCCCCACACCAAGGTCAATGATGGCGACCAACATCAAGTGGTCTTTGACGCCAATAAAATTCACCTCTTTGATAAGGATACCGAAAAAGCAATTAGTTAATTTACAGCGAAAAAGCTCCGGAAACGGAGCTTTTTTTATAATACAATCCAGCCATATTCTACCGGCTTTTGAAAGATGCCGGCTTCAATTTTTATTGATAAGCAGGAAAATTAGAAAAATATGCGAATGATAAATTTCGAGAATTGGCTTTGAATAGCTTTAAAAGGTGAGGAGGGTATTCTTTGTATTATATCGGTGTGGATCTTGGCGGAACGCATATCGCCGCCGGACTAGTGGATGATAATGGTAAAATAATCAATAAAGGCAGCGTTCCGACTCTGCGGGAACGATCTTACCAAGAAATTATCAAAGACATGGCAATGTTAATCCTAAAAATAATTAAAGATAGCGGCAAGGAACTAAAGGATATTCAAGGGATTGGAATCGGCAGCCCGGGCACGCCCAACGGCAGGGAGGGTATTCTGGTTTATGCCAACAACCTGAAATTTAACAATGTGCCGGTCCGGGCGGAGGTTCAAAAATATATCAATCTCCCGGTTTATCTGGACAACGATGCCAATTGCGCCGCTCTGGCCGAGAGCGTGGCCGGCGCCGCCAAAGGAGTTGAAAATTCCATTACCATTACCTTGGGGACCGGAGTCGGTTCCGGCGTGGTCATTAATCATAAGATTTATAACGGATTTAACTATGCAGCCGCCGAACTCGGACATATTGTTATCGTCTCCGGAGGCGTTTTATGTACCTGCGGGCGGAAGGGATGTTTTGAATCTTATGCCTCAGCCACTGCTTTAATCAGGCAAACCCGGGAGGCGGCGGTTAAAAATCCGGATTCGTTAATAAACCGCTTAGTAAATGGAGATTTGAACAAGATTGACGCCAAGATTCCTTTTGATGCCGCCGGGCAGGGTGATGTAACCGCTAAAAAGGTAGTCAAAAAATATATCAAATATCTTGCCGAAGGGTTGGCCAACATTATCAATGCCTTTCAGCCTGAGGTGATGGTTATCGGCGGGGGGGTTTCCAATCAAGGGGAGGTCTTATTGAAACCTTTGCGGAAAATGATCTACGAAAGAATATATTGTAAAGAAGGGGTCCCGCAAACCGAGTTAAAAGTGGCCCAAATGGGAAATGATGCCGGAATAGTCGGAGCGGCGATGCTCTGCCGTTCTTAATAATAAGGCAATTCAAAAACCGGGGCGGTTTCAACCGCCGAAAGCTTGGAAGAGGCAATTTTTTTGACTTCTTTGATGATGCCGTTACTAATGACATTGGCCATTCTCATCACTAAGCTGAGGCGGGTATTCTGGAGGACCATATATTCCATAAAGCCCCCGACGTTAACGATCCCGATAATCTGAAGGTTTCCAACTGCCGGCAGGTTTTTATTGACGCCGGTTCCGGGTTGCAGGGAACCTTCTTTAATACTGATATAGCCGACACTTTCAGTCCGGCCCAGACAGGCATCAATGGCCAGGACGAAAGGATCTTTATATTTACTGTAAATATCTGCTATTTTCTCTTCTAAATTCACTGCATGCACTGGTTCTTCGAGAGTGCCATATACTTTGATTTCATTCAGTTTTGCCTCATAAAGCTTCGAGCCGATGAGGGGACCCAAACTATCTCCGGTCGAGCGATCAGTGCCGATACATAGTAAAATCAAGGGTGTGGATGAGCAATATAATTTAGCCAGAAACAAGGCCAGATTTGCCTGGAAGATTAAATCGGCGTTTGGATGATCCACATGAACCCTGGAGTTAAAACTTAAGGGACCATTGGAATCGGTTTTTTTGGGCGGCAAATTCCACACGGCTGCTCCTCCTAAACAAGATAGTTTAGTCTATGCCGGCGCCGGCGCAAATATGCATTTCAGGCAATTTACCGTCCTAAAAAGGATCTCCCCGGAGGTGTTGAATGGTTATATTGACGCGTTTAATGGAGTCGATTCGGGAGAAAAGGTATGTCTATATTGTGTTTGCCTGTTCGGTTCTAGCATTTATTTTAGTTTTAAGCTATTTTTTTTCCACTAACGGCAGAATTCTTAACGGAGTAACAGTCTCCAATTGCAAAATCGGTGGTTTAAAGGTGGAGGACGCTTCGAGGGTTTTGACCGACAGCTTAGCCCCGCTACCGGAGAATAAGGTTGTTTTGAATTACAATAGCCGTAAAGTCACGGTGGTATTAGGGGCTTTAGGTTTTCAGGCCGACATTCCGGCGACGATTAAAAAAGCGTATTTGGTGGGCAGATCCGGATCAATCTGGTCGCGGATTATGACCAGGCTGAAGTTATATAGAAAAGGCTTTGATTTTAAGCCGGTCGTTAAATATAACCGGCAAACACTGGATTCATTCTATCGCTTACTCGACGCCAGCATCGCCATTGAACCGGTGCGCTCGGCCTTTACGGTTGACCGGGAGGGGATAGTCTCCTTTACTCCGAGCCGGGAGGGGCGGGCCGTTGAATACCGGACTTTGACAAATTTGCTTGAGCAGGCTTTCTGCAATCCGGGGATCCGCCAAATCAATATTCCGATTAAAACTGTTATTCCGCCGCTGAATGAAGCGGATATAGAAAATTGGGGTTTGAACCAGGTTTTGGGGATTTATAGCACCAAATTTGATCCTAATCAAGCCGACCGGGTGGAAAACATTAAAATAGCTTGCAGCGCCATTGATAATTCCCTCATTTATCCCGGACAGAACTTTTCCTTCAACACCTGGGTGGGGCCGCGCGCTACCGAAGCCGGCTACAAGGAAGCGCCGACCATTTTTATGGGGAAATTAATTCCCGGGGTTGGCGGGGGAATATGTCAGGTATCCTCAACTCTTTATAATGCGGTATTATTGGCTAACCTGCGGGTCGTGCAGCGCCGAAATCACACCATCCCGAGCGCTTATGTTCCATTGGGCAGGGATGCTACTGTGGTATATGAGGGAATTGATTTTATCTTCCAGAATAATTATCAGAAGCCGATTCTGTTGGTAGCTAATGTTCAATCCCCTTACATTACTGTCGCTATCCTGGGGGAGAAATCAGGTTGGTCGAAGGTATCGCTTGAGAGTAAGACCATCGAGACTTATCCCTTTAAAATTATTGAAACACATGACCCCACATTGCCGGAAGGGGAACGGATAAGGGTCAGTAAAGGCGTAGATGGATCAAAAGTTGAGTTATGGCGGGAAGTGGAGTTTGATGACGGCCATGTCGAAAGGACTCTTGAAAATACTAGTATATATCCGGCGCTCCCTGAAGAATATAAAATTGGAATAAAACCGGCTAAGGGGAGATGGCCACGATCCAAGAACGAATCCAAAAAATAGTACTGTTATGTCTTAGCCCACTAGGGGATACTATCTTTGCCACTCCGGCCATTCGAGCTTTGCGGGAAAGTTTTCCACAGGCTCGAATTGTTGTTTTAGCCTCCCGGATAGCGGCGGAAGTTTTAAAGCGAAACCCTTTTCAACTCGAATTATTGGCGGCCGGCGAAAAATGGGACTTGGTAAAAATATTGACCGCTATTAGAAAAGAAGGCTTTGATATTGCCGTCAGCCTGTCCCAACTCGGCGGGTTCTTTACCAGGTTCTGCGCGGCGCCGGTTTGGAGCGATTTCACTTTAGTTGCCAATGAACCTTACCGTTCAGTGGTGGATCTCTGCCATGAAGTATTAAAGCTAATCGGTATCAATAAACCCTATAGGAAAACGGAATTTTGGCTTAACCCGCTGGACCAAAGAAACGTGGATTTATTCCTGCGAGGCTCCGATTATGACCCGGAAATGCCGATGGTAGCTGTCCACGCGGGCGGCCACTATTTTGTCCGTAAACGTTGGCCCATTGCCAAATTCATTGAAGCCCTCGGTTATCTAGTTGATAACGGTTTGCAAGTAATTTTGGTGGGCGGCCGGGAGGATGTTGAAGATTCTCTAATGCTTCGCTCCGAGGTTCCCGGTATCATATCGGCGGTCGGTATGTTGAAATTAGCGGAAACCGCGGCCCTGCTCAGCAGATGCCGCCTTTTTATCGGAAATGACTCCGGGCCGCTACATCTGGCGGCGGCTTTAAATACACCGACTATAGGTCTGTTCGGTCCCACCAATCCGCAGCAGTTTTATCCTTATCGGCCCATAGCGCATAGACATATTTATAAAAACTTGTCTTGCAGCCCCTGTTACCGGTTTGGGGGAGGAATTTGGCAATACCTCCCCCGTTGCTCGAAGGCTTACTGTATGGAATCAATATCGGTGGCCGATCTTTTAACCCAGGTAAATCAATTATTGGCCTCAGGGAAACCCCGCCCCGACGAGGTGGCTTATGCCGAAAGAGTATAAAATAGGCGGTATCTGGTTTACTCTTTTATTAAGCCTGCTTAGCTTATACTTAATCTTTCAAGTAGTGGTTAAGGTTCCGTTACGGGAAAGCCTTACCGGGCTTAATCCGTTTTTTATCGGAGTGGGGTTTCTGGCTTTATTCCTGATATGGCTGTCCAAGGCCTACCGCATGTACTCTATCGGTATAGGAATGGGGTTTAAGGTCAAGCTCTTTTTTTATTTTCAAATGTATTTGGCAACCTGCTTTATCTCCCACGTTACCCCTTTTAACTCCGGAGGAACCCCTTTGCAAATATACTTGCTGCATAAAAAAGGAGTGACGCTCGGAAAGGCCGCTGCGCTTACTGTTGTCGATCTCGGGCTGAATACAGCCATGTTTATGATCTTAGTACCGGCGGCCTTACTCACCAATATTGGCCGGCTAAAAAATTTTCGCTGGCATGGAAGCAACTTTTTAAGCTATTTTTGGCTCATGGGAGTGGCGCTTTTCGGGATTGTTCTATGGTTGGTTTTCAGATATTCGGGGGTTTGGGCGCGGCTTAAAAGCTGGAGTTGGGTATTGAAAATATACCGCTATCTTAAGGGGAAAGAGTGGCGCAAACACCTGATGCATGAATGGGCTTTATTTAAAGAAGGCTGGCTGTTATTGGTCCACGATAATCCCGTAAGCATAATCCGGGCGGTGGGGGCAACGGTGGTTTATTGGTTTTTCTATTTATTATTGGCCCCTTTGGTGCTTTGGTCGATGGGAAAGCCGGTCTCCTTTGAAAGCACCATCGGTTTACAATTGCTGTTTAATTTCGGCCAAATTTTTATTCCTACTCCGGGAGGGAGCGGCGGATCGGAATTGCTGTTATTGTATATGTTTAAGCCTCTGACCGGCCACGCCCGGGCCGGAACTTTCGTTTTGCTCTGGAAAATGTACACTTTTTTCAGCACTCTGATTGCCGGCGGCTTCTTTTTTTGGAGGCTGACCGGAAAGCGGTTAAATAAAAAAGCTTAAAAAATGCTAATGAAAATTCCCTCCGGTGGCAAAATATAGGAATATTGGAGGGTTTTTTCATGTCCAGGATCAAAGTCGCCAAATACATCATGGATAGGCTGGAACCGGGGGTCAATCTCAACCCTAAACTGCGGGACTGGATTTTGCCCCATTGGTATCAGCGGCAAAACAACCTGTTTGGGCCAGCCTATGTCGTTAATGGCAATAAATTCTATAATTCGGCCTGCCGCAGCTGGACGGCTTTCCGGGCCGGAAATTCACAGTGGAAAGTCCTATGCGACCGGTGCGGAGTCATTTATTTAGAAAAAATAAGGATTTCAATCGAGATATGGGTACACACCGGGGAATTTTTTTATACTCCCGGCAGCTATCAGAGGATTGTCCAAAACTTTACTCCGCAGAATCGTGGGCTGGAAACAATCTGCCGCTATAAAACGGGGGCTTGCCTGATTTCCCTGGATCCAGAGGTTAATCCGGCGAAAGAAGAAGTCGGGCTGGAGATTAGTTTGCAAAACCGGGCGGAAGAGGCGCTCAAGCAAAGCGCTGTTTATTTAGTGGTCCGTCCTTTCGATTATAACGGACAATCCAATATTAAGCGGCTTAAATATGCGGCGCCTTATTTATTAATAAACGACTTACCGGTTTTATTCATGGAGAAGGACCCTGATCACCTTTACTTTTCCAATGAGGAATTTGGGGATATTACCCGTTATTTTCAATTGGGTGAAGGGAATGACGGGATTGGCTCCACTGAAGGCCTGGCCACCTGTTTGCTAGGGTATTCCGGCCTCCCGGCCGAATTGTCAGGGATTAAGCTTTCGATCTGCGGTGAACCCCGTCGCATTTTTGTTAACTTATTGCCGTGGGGCCGGAAATTATGCAAGGCGCGGTTTATCAAAAGCTCTAAAGAATTTAAAGACTGGAAACGAATCATAACCGGTACGCGGATCGACCGTCTGCTGGAGGCCAATCTTTATTACCTCCAAGTTTTTTCCGGGCCGGCGTTTAATTCGGTGGATATTTTTCAGATTTATACTCTTAACCGGTTTACCGGCGGGAGGTTGAGCCTATATTACCTTAAAGAATGCCTCCGCCGGGTGGGATGGGACGGATCGCTCAACTATGATTTTTTAGGCCCGGAAAAATTGATTTTGGCTGTTTCGGATTATTTTAAACTTACCGGAGACGGGGAATTGCTGGATTATGCTTGGCCGGTTTTAAAAAAGGCTGCCGATGGCTTATGGTACCAAAAAGTAAAGAATTTTAGCGCCGGTAAATTTACCCCGCGCGACAAGTTTAACAACGGGGAAGGATTTTTTGAACATTATTTCTGGTTAGGCGCAGCCCTGAAGGCAATGGCCGGACTAGCCGAAACCCATGGCCTTTTTGCGGAGATCCAATTATACGAGGAGCGCTATTTAAGATTCTGGGCTGAATTGATGGGACTTCTCTCCAATACGGCTAAAGGCGCCGGCCCAAAGATTATTCCGTTTCATTTTTACAATAAATATACGGGCAATCTGGTCCGCTCTTTAACGGCTTCCTACCCTTTACAACTCTGGGAGAAAGGAAACCGCTATATTATTGATACCATTCAGTTTCTTTATAAAGATCATTATTGTCAAGGAGGGATATACTCACCCGCTGATTTTTATGGCATCGACCTGGAATTAACCGCCCGTTTTGGACAGATCCTTCTCCGTGAAGGCTATGATTACAGCCAGGTTTTGAAGTTATTGTTGGCGGCGGCGGGCCAGAGTTGGAGTTGGCCGGATAAGATAAATCCGTTAACTATGGAGGGAGTGGGCGAAAACGGCCATGATCCGGGGGCAATGTATCAGATTTTATTACTTATCAGGAATATATTAGCGTTGGAGGAAGGCGAATTTTTATATCTATTGCCTGGTGTTTTGCGTTGCAAATTGTGGGAACGGGCGCAGTTAAAAATTGACAGACTGGCCACTTTTTTCGGGGAGTTTTCTTTAAAATACGCCACTTTGGGCCAGGTGATTCAGATAGAATATTATCCGTCGTACCGTATCAAACCTCAAAAAATCCGTTTTTGGCTAGCCCAATTTCAACAGCCTGTTTTTGCTGATAGCGAGTATGTAATGAAAGGAAGGATGTTGGAGATTGGTCCGGATTTCCATATTTTGCGCTTAAAAAGGCTAAGGTCCTCAGGCTTGTCTTGACAACACTTTTTCGGATACGATATAATATACTATGTTAATGGCTGTTTAAGCCAAGAAAAGAGGAGGAATTGTTGGAGTATGTCGTTAGAGGTTGGCCAGATCGTTGACGGAAAAGTAACCGGTATCACTAATTTTGGAGCTTTTATAGAACTTTCTACTGGTCAAACGGGATTGGTTCATATTTCTGAAGTCGCGGATGAGTATGTAAAAGATGTTAATCAGTTTTTAAAACAAAATGATCTGGTCAAGGTAAAGGTTTTGAACTTGGATAAAGGCAAAATCGGTCTTTCGATCAGGCAAGCCCAACCGCACCCCGAACGGAAACCGCCGCAAAACAAGCAGTCTTTTGAGGATAAGTTGGCTAAGTTCATGAAAGATTCCGACGAAAGGCTTTCGGATCTACGACGGAACACCGACGCCAAGCGGGGTGGACGTGGCGGTGGTCGAGCACCGAGTATGTAAATAAATGATGACTACCCGGCAACCTACATATTGCCGGGTTTATTTGTTTTTGGGACTTCGAAATACACTTTAAACTTGCTTTGGTGTTAAAAAATGGAATTGATTTTCATTATACGAAAAACAGTGCTTGACTATGGAATTACATTGTGTTACTTTAAAATCATAGAAATTGTCTTTGGCTAGCTGCTTGCTAGTTTTTATTATTTTAAACCGCGCTGCTTTAAGTTAACGAGGTGTTTTCAATGGGTCGCAACCGCAAAGAAGAATCCGGGGTCACAGTTCGTTCGGTAAACCGGGCTCTTTCATTATTGGAATTGATGGCCGAGGAGAACAATCCGATAGCCCTTTCGGAATTGGCTGAAAAAGCCGGTTTAAAAATGTCCACTGTCCACCGGTTGTTAACCACCATGATGCGTAAGGGATTTGTGGAACAAGACGCCGTCAGCCTAAGATACCGCTTGGGAGTAAAAACCTTGGAAATCGGGAGCGCCGCCTTATTGGTTAATAATTTGCGCATACTGATCCGTCCCTATTTAAAACAGATTGCGGAGCGGATTAATGAAACGGTTAACCTGGCCGTTTTGGACGGGACTGAAGTCGTTTATATCGACCAGATAGAATCGACCAATATAGTAATAGTCAAGATGTTTGCCAGAATAGGCAGCCGGGGCCCGGCCTATTGCACCGGCACCGGAAAAGCGCTGCTGGCCGGTTTAACCGTTGAGGAACTGCGTAAGCGTTTAGCCGGAATCGATTTTAAAAAGTTTACTGAATACACCTTGACCAACGCGGAACAATTGACTGCCAAACTGGTGCAAATAAAAAAAGACGGGTATGCGCTTGATTTTTCCGAACGGGATATCGGCGTGACCTGTGTGGCGGTGCCGGTTAAAGACCCGGATGGCCGGGTCCAGGCGGCCATCAGCGTCTCCGGCCCTGAACAACGGATGGCACGGGAGCGGATTGACCGGGAAATACTGCCGTATCTGCTTCAAATATCCGCCGAAATCACCCCGAAATTTGCCAAACGGCCCTAAAGCAGTTGGGGTGAATTTTAAAATTAAATAAGCCAACTAAAAAAGAATTCAGCCTGTGGTGAATTCTTTTTTTAGTTGGTTTGTTAGCGCTTTACAGGATTAAACGACGCCCTGAGCCAGCATGGCTTCGGCGACTTTTAAGAACCCGGCGATATTTGCTCCAACTACCAGGTTATCCGGGTATCCGTAATCTCTTGCCGCTTTACTGGAGTTGCGATAGATGTTGATCATGATTCCCTTTAATTTCGCGTCCACTTCCTCAAAGGTCCAGGCATATCTCATGCTGTTTTGGGACATTTCCAACGCCGAAGTCGCTACTCCTCCGGCATTGGCGGCTTTGGCCGGGGCAAAAAGCACTTTATTCCGTTGGAAGACCTTAATCGCCTCGGGAGTGGAAGGCATGTTGGCGCCTTCGCCGACTGCCCAGCAACCATTGGCGACTAAAGCTTTGGCGGAATTTTCATCAATTTCATTTTGAGTGGCGCAGGGAAGCGCGATATCACATTTGATTGACCAGATTCCCGCGCAACCTTCCTTATAAGTGGCGTTGGGGTGTTCCTTAACGTATTCGCTGATCCGTTTCCGTTCCACTTCTTTAAGGCGTTTGACGGTATCCAAGTTAATACCGTTGGGGTCATAGACATAACCGTTGGAATCGCTGACCGCCACCACTTTGCCGCCTAATTGCTGAACTTTCTGGGTGGCGTAGATGGATACATTTCCGGAGCCGGAGATTACCACGGTGGCTCCTTTAAAGGATTTCCCCTTGTCTTTGATCATCTCATCGACTAGATAACACAAGCCGTAACCGGTAGCTTCGGTCCGGACCAGGCTTCCTCCCCAGTGCAATCCTTTACCGGTGAGGACTCCTTCGTAAGTGCCGGTTAACCGTTTATATTGACCATAAAGGTATCCGATCTCCCGGCCGCCAACACCAATATCACCGGCGGGAACATCGATATCGGCGCCGACATGCCGGTACAACTCGGTCATAAAGCTCTGGCAGAACCGCATCACCTCGCCATCGGACTTTCCTTTGGGATCGAAGTCGCTGCCGCCTTTTCCACCGCCGATCGGCAGACCGGTAAGGGAGTTTTTAAAGATCTGCTCAAAACCTAAAAATTTGATGATTCCGATGTAAACCGAGGGATGGAAGCGTAGCCCCCCCTTATAAGGGCCGATGGCGCTGTTGAATTGAATCCGAAAACCGCGGTTAACTTGTACCCTCCCGCTATCATCAACCCAGGGAACCCGGAAGATGATCTGGCGTTCCGGTTCCACGATCCGGTCCAAAATCCCGGCTTTTAAATACTCCGGATGCCGTTCGATCACTGGTTCCAGGGATTCTAACACCTCTTTGACGGCCTGATGAAACTCGGGCTCGTTTGGGTTTCGCCGAACTACTTTGGCCATTAGTTCTTCTGTAAGCGACAAACTGATTTCCACCTTTCTTTTATGTATTAATACCTATAGCCATCAGCGCAGCTATTATTTTCATATAGTGAAAATAATTTTCATATTATGATTTTATGCAATACGCTTTGATATGTCAAGCGAAATTTTCCAATGGCCGGAAATACATTTCGATTTTCTACTTTCTGGAGATTGATATTGCCTCCCATCGTGAGGCCGTTGGTCGCGAAGAGTATCCGTTCTCTGGGGATTGATTGAGGTATGGGGAGAGGTTTTTGATTGGTTCGTAGCGTAGCGGCCGGCATTATAAAAGATTGATTAGGAATTCTTGCTCCGGGTGAAAATTGCAAGTAAACTCCGTATCAACCGGGTGGCCATAGGCGCTTTCCAAGGTCCTAAGTGTTTTACGGATTTCGCTGGAAAAGCCGTCCGCTCTTAAAGGTTTTCAAAATCCAGAAACCAATAGGGTTCTTCCTCCGGACGCCGGAGGTATAGTCCTTGGAGGCGAAGAGAGGGAGCCTCGCTATTAGGCGCTGGATCAGCTCCTGGGAGCTGATAGTTGTCAGAGAGCTTTCCTTTAAATCCAATAGAGCCCCCTTCCGTTGGAAAAAGGCTTTGTATTCGAGGGGTCCCCGGTAAGGATCGTCCGGGCCAAAACCAAATCCACGGCTTTTTCGCCGATAAGGCCGGAACCGATCAAGCGGGATTTGCTCTGAACCAGGCCGACAATTGTTAAATACTTCCGGGCCGGCATTAAGATTTTTTTAGCCCGGCCGATCATTATTTTCAGTAATTGTTCCAACGATTAGGAAGGTTAAATACCGTAAAACGCGGGGGTTCATCAGGAATGTTTCAATTAACCATAACCCATCATTTGGGAAACTTCCTTGGCTGTATTCAACAACTGCTCCGGAATGGTATCAGCTTGGTTGACTCCGCCTTCCCCGCCTGCAGCGCCAAAAATGCTGATGGCGCCGGCGCATTTTTTGGAAAAGCAATAAACGGGGGCGCTTATTTCATAGATTTGAACCCGGTTAAGATCAATGGCCATGCCTTGTTTATATAAACCGTCCAGTTCATCAAGGAATAGTTGTTCATCTGTGATTAAAGCCATTTTTACATAACGTTCGGCATATACTTGTTGTTCTTGCAAGGGGAGGCCGGCCAGCAAAATTTTGCCGGCACATGTCTGACAAGCCGGGATCGGTATCCCGGTTTGAATTGCCGGTTGAATTAGCGCCGGTGATTTTACCGCATCGGTATAGATGACATTGGAACCGGATAACATCGCCAGGTAAACGGATTCACCGGTAGCTTGCATCAGAGCGTTTAGATAAGGCAGGGCCGTCTTCCTGATATCCATCTGTTGTAAAACGGCATTCCCAATTAAGAAAGCCTTTAATCCCAACCGGTAAAATCCGGTGATGATTTCCCGTTCCACAAAACCGCTGTTTCGAAGGGCGCTCAATAGCCGGTAGGTAGTGCTGATATTTAAATGGGCAAGTTTGCTTACTTCAGTCAAAGGCAGGGCCGTATTTTGTTGGGCCATAACTTCCAAAATAGCTAAAGAGCGTTCAACTGTTTTTACCCTCATTTCGGGCGGGATTTCTTTTGTTCTCATCTAACCTCCACTTTTTCATATTATGAAAATCACTTCTATAATTTAAATTTTATTTTGTTGAAAGGTATATGTCAATAGTTAAGAAAATAATTTCTAAAAAGCTAACATAAATATACTGTATACAGTTAAAATAACGGATATACTAGCCAAAGTTAATTTCAAAGCTTACACTATTATTTCAAATTTGACGACCAGAAGTATTTTATGGAGAAGACCGAATGTAAACCGGTAGTTTTGCGCCTGAACGTAAAAAATGGCTGAGAGTAGGTCTCAACCATTTTGTCGCAGGTTTTAAGGATATGGGTGGCGGGTATTGGCGACCTTGAATTAATCCTATTTTTTACCCCAAGTTTTTTCGATGGTCTGCCAGAATTTCGGATCTTCATATCCCAGCCGCCAGATACAGACTCCCGTAAGCCCGTATTTCTTTACCAGCTGCATTTTTGTCTTCAAAGTAGAGGCGTTTTCGAACCAGACTTCTCTGGGGGTGCCGTCAGAACTGGTATAAATATAATATGGTTCCTGGTATTTGTCGCTCCATTTAATTTCCACGCCCCTTATGCCGGCTTGCTGAAGTATTTTTTTTGAGGGACTGGTGAAACCGCCCGATTTGCCGGCCGGCCAATCATACCCATAGGTTGCTACCCCCAAACAGATTTGTTTCGGTTTAAAACCTTGCTTAATAGCGGTTTTGATGTTTTGCTCGACCCATTGAAAGGGAGCTAATGGGCCGGGAGGACTGCCTTCCTGGCTATGGTCGTAACACATCACGGTTACTTTCCGGACATACGGTGAAAGGGCCCGGTAATCATAGAGTCTGGACATTTCCGGCGAGACCCCGACCAGGGGTAAAACCGCCATGTGGGTTTCCTTGCCTAACTTAGTCAGCTGCGCATTTAATAACTTCATAAAGGTGGTCATTTCCTGCCGGTCGATACTGAAATCCTTGCGCCCGGTAGTCGGGACGAACTCAAAATCGATATTGACCCCGTCGTAATTATTGGTTTTTACCACTCTGACAATATTAGCGATAGCGTTGTCCCGGGCCTTTTGATCCCGTAAAACAGTATCCTGATTGGGCACTATATTGACCAAGGGGAAAATTTTTATATTGTTGCTCTTGGCAATGCGAACCGCTTCTTGGACCGGTTCCTCTTTAAGCGATCCGTCGGGTCCGACGTGGTACCATAAGGGATATACCTCGTTTAAGACATTGCTGTGCAGTTTTAAGGAGGGTAACGAATCGTTCCTACCCGGTTCATTTACATAGAATCCGCCGACACCCGGTCTTTTTCTGGCCGGTGACGGCAAAGAGCTTTTGGTTTTAGCGCATCCTAGCGGGATAAAGAGGAGCGCTAAGATGATCGACAGGTGGGTCAATTTTCTAAGATTCATTTCTGTCGCCCTTTCTTGGTTTATTTTTATTATTTTGAACCAAAGTTTCCGTAATATGCATGCATGGGAAGGTTGTTTTAGTTTGCCCTGGTTCCAAAAGTTCCTAAAAGGAATTTACCGCTGGAAAAAGAATCAGCAGAAAGAAAAAAAGACACCTGTTGCTTGAAAACAGGTATCTTTTTTTGGGTTTATTATGCCGGTTACTATTTTTCCCCTAAACCAAACAAACCGCCACCACCGCAAAAGCAACTAAAAAGGAAGAAGATAATAACCGCCCAAATGATCCACCAGCAATTGTTAAAACCGCATCCGGCGCCGTCAAAACCCATTATTTTCACCTCCGGTCGTTTAAGAAGATATATGGGATGAAGCAAATTTCTTTAACCAGTTTCAATACTAAGATATGTGGAATCAGGAAAACTGTAATAAGTCGTTTGGAACATTTGGAAAATCTAGGGGGCCAAAGGCTGATGCTCTTAAATCCCGTTCACAATCAATATTTTAGCTAATATACTACTAATAACATAGAAAGCATAAGACGTTTGGAGGGCTAACCTTGGCCACCTTGGAGGAGGTCCAGCATGATATCTTAATAATAATTTTAGCGGGATTGTTTATTCTTTTCTCCAGCAGTCTGGCTGTACCAGGCCGATTTCCAACACCCATAGTAATTCCGAGGTAAAATACGAGGAGCGATTGCCATGTTTTCAGCCGACGATCTGGAAAAGGCCAGGGAGATTATTGCGCAGTTAAGTAAATTAAACCTTGACCAGGATGACAGTTCCGGGCCAAACGCTAAAAGTCCATCCCGAAATTGTAAGTCTCCAAAGAAGAAAGAAGGCAAGAACCGGGGTAAACAAGGGAACAACGGAAACGGCGGCAATCAGACAAGCTGTATCAATCTACTCCCCAGTGAGCTTTTGGTAATCGCTGGGATTATCTGCGATGTTTTGCAGGTTAATTCGGTTCTGGTTGACAGAAATCAAAGCGTTGAAATTGTACTGGTCGGCACTTTAAAACGCAGGACTCAACTTGATAAAGTGATGCAACAAATCGGGAAAATGCCTTTTGATCAAGTAGTTCAGGCCATAATGAACAGCAGTCTCGGGGATGGCTAAAAATTAAGGTTCTAGTTATTTCCATTTAAATCAACCTCCTGGCTCCGGCCAGCCGCCTTCTCCAAATCCGGTCCAGTCGGCTCACCTTGACGGTCGAATTTTGTAAAACATGTAAAAAGCGATCCTCATCAACCATAATCCCGCCGTGGGTAATATGACGGCCCATCCGGAAATACACAAAGTCCAGTGGTTGCAATTGATCAACCGGTACTTCCCTCCCTACAGCCATAATTCCTCGTAAATACCGCAGGGGATCTTTTTTAGTCCAGTCCACGGAATACTCTCCACCGTCCCCATCCGGGAAAACAATGCCGCAGTCTTGGTAGAAGAAGTGAACCAGTCCCAAACAGTCTAAACCGGTTAATTGCCGGCCTCCATGTTTGTAAGGAATCCCGGTGTATTTTTTTATTAAGGTTTCGATCTTCTTTAAGTCCATTTATCTTCACCGTATTGGTCTATTCGGCGCTATGTCTTTAAATAATCTTTTTCATAGTATGCAAGCTCCGGGCTAAAGGATTTCCTATTTCTATGGTATGGCCTATCCGGGGTATTAGTGCCGGGCCTAAAGATATTGTGATATTGTGACTAAAGAATCCCGGAAAAAAGCGTAGAATGAAACAATAATAATACAGGCTCTGATACTAATGGATAACGTAATATAGGCTGTCGACTTTTATTTTAGAGGCCTGAAGTGCAATAACTGTTTCAAATCATGCTTTTCTTCCAGAAACAACTTTTTAAACGGTGAGTATAATATTTCATCAGAAGGGAGGAGGTGATACGTTTGCCACAATGGCTTCAAAAAATTTCTCCGGTATTATTGAGGCCTGAGTTTACCGAAAATCCTGAAAAACCATGTAGATTAATTGTAGAAATGGCTACGCCATATTCGGATAAAGTAGCGTCGTATATTGAAGCCAGTGAGGGTAGGGTTCACCGTGAAATGAGACTGTTTCCTGCGGTTATAGTCGAGGTTCCCTATTCAGCGCTTCAACCGATGATATTATCACCGCATGTTCGTAAAATCTGGCATGATGTAAGAGTGCGGGCTTTATTGGATATTGCCGTTCCGGCGGTCGGCGGTTCCAAAGTTCAAGATCTGGGTTTTACCGGAAAAGATGTAACCGTTGCCGTGATTGATACAGGAATATTTCCGCATCCCGATTTGATTTATCCACAAAGCAGGATCGTCGGCTGGCATGATCTGGTTAACGAACGTTCCATTCCTTATGACGACAATGGTCATGGCACTCATGTTTCCGGGATAATCGCCGGTAATGGAGTCGCCTCCCGCGGTAAGTACCGGGGGATGGCCCCCGAAGCCCAGCTTGTAGGTATTAAAGCCTTAGACAGGGATGGCGAAGGTAATTCATCAGATGTTATTTCCGCGCTCGAGTGGTGTATTGAAAATCAAAAAACTTATAATATAAAGGTCATTAACATGTCGCTAGGCTCGGCCGCCCAGGATTCCGCCAGGGAAGATCCTTTATGCCGGGTGGTATCAGCGGCCTGGAGCCGTGGGATGGTGGTATGCATCGCCGCCGGAAACGATGGGCCGGATCCTAGAACGATTAATAGCCCGGGGATAACCCCGAATGCTATTACCGTCGGTAATCTGAATGATAAGGAAACGGTTGAACCGGATGACGATGTGCTCAGCGATTCCTCCAGCAGAGGGCCGACCATAGATGGTATAATCAAACCTGATATACTAGCGCCGGGGACCAATATTACCTCATTGCGAGTCGGCGGAGGATACCGCTCTCTCTCCGGCACTTCAATGGCAACGCCGATGGTTACAGGGGCAGCCGCCCAGATTTACCAGAAATGGCCCGATCTAAAACCTGATCAGGTAAAAATGTTATTAAGAAGAAATGCCCGTAGCATGGGGATGCAATCTTTCGCCGCCGGTTCCGGGGCCTTAAATGTTGATGGAGTTTTCGATGAGCCCCAAAAAGATGGCCGCAAGCAAAACTCCCTACTAAATTTGCTTTTCGGTAATAATTCATTATTTAGCAAATTTCAAAAGGGGAAGCAGGTTGCTGATAATAAAACAAAGAAAGTATCTTTATTACAAAAGCTTTTTCGTAAAAAACAACCGGTAGCCGATACTTCCAATGAGAAAACAAAAACCAATGACTTTAATCCGCTCGCTTTGGCGCTATTGGCCATGATACCTTTGGCAATGGGCTAAGGAATATTCCTGATAAATACTAAAGCACAAAATAAACAGGGGCTACCGGAATTATTCTCAGGGTAGCCCCTGTTTGTTGTTGATGAATCCCACCCCGTTAAAAAGTTTGGGTCCGATAAAACAAGAATACATACCTTGAGCGACAGCAGTATTCCTAAAATCATAACTGGCAGCGGTAAACTCCAAAACCGAATTTATTTCGGTTCCGGAACATGGTACGGCGGTACTCCGAAAAAACTCCAGCTAATTCGGGCGGAAAAGATCCTAGCCAACTCATCCGCTGTTGAAACAGGACCTGGATATTACGAAAACCGGCCTCCTGAAGCATTTGGCGCCACTGGTCCTTAGTCGGTAAACAGGCGATTCCCAACATTGATCTTAGGTCTTTTTCCTCAGCCGCGGTCAGTGGTAAAAGGGCGGTCCCTTCGATCGCCAATAAGGTTCCACCCGGTTTTAACACCCGGTAATACTCGCGTAAAGTCCGGCGAATATTATTGGTAAACACAGTTACCGACTCTGCCAGCACTAGATCGAATGAGTTTTTGCGAAAAGGAAGGTCTGCGGCGTCAGCCCGAAACACCGGGATCTTTAAATTGGATTGACTAAATTTTTGACGCGCTTTCTCCAGCATCCTTGGATTGATATCGATAGCCACCACTTGGCAAGGGTAGCGCCTGGCAATAAAAGATGAAGTTTGCCCGGTTCCACAGCCGACATCCAATACGGTTGTATTTGAGGTAATTGTTTCCCGGCGCAGCAATTCCCTGGTAAGTGCCATTCCGCCAGGATGGGCGCTATTGATCTCGTATTGGGCTAGCAAATCAAGATAAGCTACTTTTTCCACTTTCAGCCCTCCGGGTAAAAATTTGGTACCATTCTATGAAAAATCCGGGCCTCGGGTGTTTCATACTTTAGCAGTATCTTTTTATTTCATTAAAATGATATTTGCTTAGGGAATCTAATTCAGAAGATTCATATACTTATATAAAAGCCTCTTATAAAGGCTCGCTTATAGGAAAAGGAGTGAGTAAAATATGTCCGATCCGTTAAAAGGGCTGGTTGATGGCGTAGGCGCTTTTTTCAATAACGGCTGGCTTATGTTCTTAATCTTTGTGCTGCTGGTAATAGGTTGTGGTGGATGCGGCACCGGTTGCATTTAAATAAATCCTTGAAAATTAAATAGATGCCCGGGATCCCGGGCATTTTCCCATATTAGTTACAAAGATATAATTATTTTAGGAGCGAAAAATGATATTTGCTTAGTAGAATTGTTTGCCGCAATTCATATTTTAATATAAAGCCTCTTTAAAAGGGGGAAAACTAAAAGGGAGTGATAAGTATGGCCGATCCTATTCAAGGGTTAATGGATGGCTTCGCCGGATTCTTTAATAACGGCTGGCTTATGTTCTTAATCTTTGTATTGCTGGTAATTGGTTGTGGCGGCTGTTTCGGCGGCTTCGTTTAAGCCGATCTTTCCATGATCCCAAATGCCCGGTAGTTTCCCGGGCATTTTTATAAAAACGGCCGCCTAAATCCGAAAATGATTTTTATCATGGTAAAAGTAACATTTGCACGGTGTTTTCATGAAACACTGTTCATATACTGTTAGAAGAAAGCCTTGATAAGGCTCTAAATTGTTATAAAGGAGTGAGATAGATGGCGGATCCTGTAAAAGGGTTATTTGACGGTATCGGCACTTTCTCCAATAATGGCTGGCTCATGTTCTTAATATTCGTATTACTGGTAATCGGTTGTGGCGGTTGCTTTGGCGGCGCCATTTAACTTGGCCTTTAAAAAGAATAAATTCATTCAAACCTGTTCATAAAAGGGTCGGGAGCAGCCTTGCTAGGCTGCTCTTTTAAATTTTGATTATAAATATTACCGATAAATAAGCCCTTAATACATAATAATCGTGCCTTTCTTCCAGAAACTATCTAGAAAATACTCCCGTGCATTTGAACCTTGACAAGCAAATAAGTCATGCAGCAACCGGTTCAAGAGTAACTTTATAGCCCAGGATTTCAATCCGTTTGATAGACCGTTTAATCACC
>JBLNCU010000144.1:0-4119 GCA_050260935.1 Bacillota bacterium | reverse complement strand
TTACAAAACAAGTCATCTCCGGGACACTTGCCACAATCTCGTCAATTTTTACAGCCGCCAGCGGAAGGGTTATGGTTTCACTGACCAAAACTTGAGCGGTAGTTTCCGCAAGTATTGTCATTTGCGTCCCCTCTTCCTATGGTTTTGGTATATGATATGAAGTTCTAAATTAAAAAAACCCAGTCATTAAGCACTCCGGGAAATAGGTAGTAGGCCAAAAGCAATTTATAAAGGGGATCAGGAAAAGGGACTGCCCCAAAAACGAACAAAGCCCGGGGGTTTAACCCTGGGCGGACAGAAAAGCAAAAGGTTTCTTTTGGGACAGCCCCCGGACTCTATGCATTGGCATAAATTCCGGCAATAAGCGTTTGTTCTGCTTTACTAATAGGTCTTTACATTCCGGCAATCCTCTTTGGGATCAGTAATTTCTGCCCCACGGCGAGTAGATCGGGATTGGAGATCTGGTTTGCTTTCGCCAAAGTATCGACTGTAGTTTGATAGCGCCGGGCAATCTTCCATAAAGTGTCCTCCGGCTGCGCCACATAAAAAAGCATACTAGGTCTGGTAGCCGGATCGACCGGAGTCACGACGGCAAAATCCTTTAAAACGAAGATTGCCCGCGGTGTCCTGGCGAATACCCTCATCTTAACCTCGCCGGTCAATCTCAGATTCCTGCTGTCGAGCATCTCCATTCGCATGGAATCAAGGATCAAATGAGCCCGGAGCAAGGTGCCTGCTTGCAACCCCGGAAACTCGATAATCCCGGCCAACGACAGACTATTGCTTTTGGCCTTCTCCCAACTGGCTATTGACAGTCGCCGACTCTCATTACTATCGGCCATATACATAACGCGAAGGTCAAACGCCCCTTCAACCAGCACTTTCCCGTCGGCGGCCTCCACCGTTACTTCCCGCGGCGCCCCCTGGCAAGCCAAAATCCTTTCCATACTTCCCGAACTGCTTGGTAATTCCAACTGCTGCTCCAGATCGATGACACCTGATACTTCTCCGGCGTACTCCTCTAGATTAAGGAGGTATTTTTGGGTATCAAGCAATTCGTTATCCCCGGGAGTGGCATCAACCACCATCTCTTTGCGGGGGAAAGCGGAGATCCCGGCTTCGACTTCCAGATCAACTTGGCAACGAAGCTCATGGGGGTTTCGCGGTTCAATTACAATTTTTCCAGCCGTTACCCTGGTGACTGCCGTTAGCTCATCCTGAGATTCATCCAGATCAATATGGGTTTCAAAAGGTATGGCCGACCCGAGATCGCGGCTCCATTCGTTGGCGAAAATTTCGGAGGGATTGCCCTCTTCGTCGGAACCAACATAAATTACGGTGATCTCCAATATTCCTTTAACGAATAAGCGGTTGCGCCCCATTTCCTGGGTGATATTGGAGGGGTGGACCACTGTTTTAAGTATTCTGGCAATTCCCGGTTTAATGTTGGGCAGCATCAAATTAGCCTGAACCGGTAGTGAAACTCTTTTAGTTCCGAGCAGTTCTTCTACCATCACCTGTTCCCGGGTGATGTTGATTTTTTCCGGTCCGGAAATGCTTATATCACCGACAACTCCCGCCGCGTGGTGATAAGCGGCATGAACGGTGACTTCGATTACTCCCCGGAAAACGACCGAGTCAAACCCGTTTTTCTCAAAAGTCCCCGTGAGTGGAGCCGCTTCGACCCAAACCAGCATCCCGGGGCGCAAGCCTGGGACCTCGATTTTATCTTCATAACGAATACCGTCTTCATTGGGCCAGCTCATTCCATATTCTGGCGGAAGTTCGGCTTCATCCCGGTCTTCGGAATGATCATCCCGTACGGCGCCGGGCCGGTGTCCCTGATCAGCGATAAAAAGCAAATCCGGATATATTTGCCCCGATATTACCAGTCCATCCTCGATAACCGAAAACGACGGCGGCCCTACCCGGAAGTCTCCCCCGATAATCGTCGCGATTTTCGGGGTATTTTCGGGTATAGCCAGCCTGGCCTCTACTGTAATCTCCGCATTTACATCCCCAATAAAAAAGGGGTATTTAAATTGATCGTATTCACAATTCATGGTTATTGATCCTCCTTTAAAAATGGCGGTATATTGATCTGTTAACCATCGCTAGGTTTTAGAAACGCTTGGCAAAAAACATCACCTCCCGGCCCTCCATGGGGAAGGTTTCTCAATTAATTCATATGACTGCGGCCCTCTCTATATGCGGAATATTTACTCCCGCGCTACTTATTTTTTGTTTAAGCCAACATGTATTTTAGAAAACTATTTCCAGAAAAAAGGTTTTGGGTTCCCGGTGTCAAAGATAATTATTTAATATTCTTTCAAAAATGGTTGCGGGAGCGGAATGATGGGGATTTACTGGTTTTATACGATTATCAGCGTCCTGATTGTCAGCGGGGTATCTTTAATAGCAGTGTTTTTCCTGGCCTTTGAAGAAGACAAGATAAGGAAGTTGCTGCTTTTTCTGGTTAGTTTCGCCGCCGGCGGCCTCTTCGGCGACGCTTTCATCCACTTGTTGCCGGATTCATTTTCCAGACCGGGCGGCGGGTTGGGGACTTCTTTATTGGTTTTGGCGGGGATCATCTTCTTTTTTATACTCGAAAAATTTATCCATTGGCGTCATTGCCATAACTTGAATTTCGAAGAGCATCCCCACCCGATGGTGATGGTTAACCTAATCGGTGACGGAGTCCATAATTTGGTTGACGGAATGTTGATTGCCGCTAGTTTTTCGGTCAGTATAAAACTGGGCATTACCACCACCGCCGCTGTAATCTTACATGAAATACCCCACGAGATCGGAAATTTCGGGGTATTGGTCCATGGAGGCCTAACGGTAAAAAAGGCCGTTTTGTATAATTTTCTGACGGCCTTAACCGCTATTCTGGGCGCTGTCCTCACTTTAATAATCGGACCTAAAATCGAAGGGTTCTCTTTGGCGATAATTCCCATAACCGCTGGTGGTTTTATTTATATCGCCGGTTCGGACCTTATTCCCGAACTCAAACACGAGGTTGAGTTCTCCCATTCATTCTTACAACTCGTCTCGATTATCCTGGGTGTCGGATTAATGTCTTTGTTAATCCTAATGGATTAGTCCTCGATTAACTCTCCGGGCCTCCGGATAAACGCCCCCCTGAATGAGGGGCGTTTCGTCTTAGGGTCCGGTTTTGGGCCCAACTGCGACCCCTCGGGGCTGTTTTCACCCTATTTTGCTTAAGTCAACAGGATGTTAACGTGGACGACTAGCTATCAATATATCGTGTGCCAAAGCTTAAATCATAAATTATGCAATTCCTTAACATTAGTTTTATGATAAAATTAAGATATTGAAAATGAGTAAATTTCTAATTTGTAAAACTAATAAAATCAAACTTTAGTGTAACCGGTGAGAGGACTGATAAAAGATAATCGCTACATCATCAATTTATACGTGGTTGGTGTTCATAGCGGTCATAATTCTAAGCGCGTTGGCGGCAATCGCCTGGCGGAACCGGACGGTTTCGGGGGCCGCGCCCTTCGCGCTAGTGATGATCGCCCTCACCCAATATATTATCGGAACATATATCAACACAAATACCAGCGCGTTCCGGGAGAAGTTGTTTTGGTCTTATTATTACGTTTCGGCCGCTTATCTTTTCGGGTTGGCCTGGTTTATGATGGCTTTAAAGATGTCCGGCTACCGGAGACGGTTTCAAAACCGGGTAATTTGGTTGATGATTACACTTTCAGCCCTATGTCTTGGTTTAATGGTTACCAACAGCTATCACGGTTGGTATATGCGCGATCCCCGGGTCGAATTTAACCAGATCAACGGAGAGCGGGGATTTGCTTATTGGCTGCTGGTAGGGGTAATTTATTTGCTGATCGGTTGGGGTACGGCAATTTTCGGGCAGCGTTTTTTAAAAACTTCCGGCTGGCGGCGGCGGCAGGCTGGTATTATGTTTGCGGGGGCCTTACCGGGGCTGGTGACTGCGGTTACGCTTACAGCCTGGCGAATGTACCACTTGCGCGACCCCTTACCTTTAGGATTACTGCTATTATTACCGCTTGGGGTAACAGTCTGGATTTTTAGTTGGGGCGCTTTACGGTTGCGTTTCTTCGATATCAT
>JBLNCU010000143.1:0-22282 GCA_050260935.1 Bacillota bacterium | reverse complement strand
GCATCACTGGTAATTGGTTTGATTGACTTATTTATACCGACCAAAATAAAATAGGGACCCGGCTATAAAAGGTAGAGGCTACTAAAAGTAGCCTCTATCTATATTAAGGAGGATGTTCTTTTCCTAATTAAAATTTCAAACTAATCCCCAAGTTGTTTGGATTAACATAACCAATTTCCATGCTTAACGAGATGACTTGCCACCATTGCCGCATCTTTTTGGACGGCATCCAGGGGACAATCAAATTGTCGATTAAACAAAAGGCAAAATAACGGTCCACTTCTTCCAGCGAATGATGAAAATTCCCGGGATTAGCGGCAATATATCTGCTCTGATCCCAATCAGCCATAATGAATACGCTAATAGCAGTTTAGGGTTGTATCCCCATCCTTCGGCCGCCATTTAAAAGGATTAAAACGGTCGGCCGCAACCGCTGGAGTCGCCACCAAAACCACCAAGGTAATCACTGGCATAATCAAGGTTATTCCCTTAATCGTCAGTGCCTCCTTGCGGGATCGAATCCGGAAAATGAAAAAACAACTCCCACTTCGGCAACCCGGCCGTCAATGGCTCCGGCGACTTACGGTCGTCTCGGCTGTAGACCCGTGGCTTTGCGTCCCCAGTTTTCACTGGGTTTGCTATTATCGGTTAAGTTGTCTTTGTCTAATTCAATTATAGATCAAGTCAGCAAATTTGTATACAAAAGTTTGAAAAGAAAATCAAACTGGACTATTACATTCAAAGCTGCAGCATCTTTTCAAAAGAGGCCCAGCTGGGCCGTATCCGACATTCCCTCTAAACAACCATGCTTTTGCAGTACTTCAATCACCGCCGAACTTAACCTGGCCCGGATTTTTAGATCCTCGACCGATAAAAAAGGCCCTTCTTCTCTGGCTGCCGCAAGATATTTAGCGGCGTTATCTCCCAGTCCTTGCAAAGATGCGAGCGGAGGCAGCAACCCTTCAGGGGTAATCAGAAATTTCTGCGGTTCCGATTTATAAATATCCACCCGCAGGAAGTTAATCCCCCTTAAAAAAGCTTCCAGGACAAGCTCTAAAATAGTCAGTAAATTTTTCTCCTTTTGGCTGGCCTCGTTTCCTTTCTGGCGGATCTGTTCCATGGTTTCTCTGACTGCTTCCTTGCCGCGGACTACAATATCGGCGTCGAATTCATCGGCCCGGACCGAAAAATAGGAAGCGTAGAAGGCTTCAGGGTAGTAAACCTTATAATAGGCGATTCTTAAGGCGCTGATTACGTAAGCCACCGCATGGGCTTTTGGAAACAGATACTTGATCTTCTGACAGGACTCAATATACCAGTCGGGAATATGAGCCTCCTTCATCAAGGCAATATCATCGGGTTCCAATCCCTTGCCCTTGCGGACCTTTTCCATGATTTTAAAGGCCGCCTTCGGGGGTAAACCTTTTAAAATCAAATTATTCATAATGACATCCCGCACCGAGATAACTTCGGAGAGTCTGGCCAGGCCGTTTTTGATTAACTCTTGGGCGTTTCCCAGCCAAACGTTGGTCCCGTGTGAAAGGCCGGAGATGTTGAAAAGTTCCGAAATGGTTGTCGGTTTAGTCTCCTCAAGCATTTGCCGGACAAATTCGGTGCCGAACTCCGGTATACCCAGGGTTCCAAGATCAATTCCCAATTGTTCCGGTGTTAGCCCCAATGGCTCAACGGAAGAGAAAAGCCTTAAAACTTTGGGATCAACAACCGGCACTGTTCTGGGATCAATCCCGGTCAAATCATGTAACATCCGGAGAACTGTAGGGTCATCATGGCCCAGGATATCGAGTTTGACCAACCTCCCTTCCAGGGCTCCGTGAAAGTCGAAGTGGGTGGTAATCCATTCGGCTTTCCGATCGTTGGCTGGAAACTGAATAGGCGTAAAATTATAGATCTCCTGGTCCTGCGGAACTACAACCATTCCCCCCGGATGTTGTCCGGTCGAACGGCGCACCCCGGTGCAGCCTTTTACCAACCGGTTAATCTCAGCCTGGCGCAATTTTACCCCTTTAGTCTCCATATACCCCCGGACGAAACCAAAAGCCATCTTCTCGGCCAGACCGGTAATGGTGCCGGCCCTGAAGACAAAGCCTTTACCGAATAATTCCTCGGTGTAATGATGGACCTTTGGTTGGTAGTCGCCGGAGAAATTTAGGTCGATATCCGGTTCCTTGTCGCCTTCGAAACCCATGAAAGTGGCGAATTGAATATCCTGCCCGTCCTTGACAAGCGGAGCGCCACACTTCGGACAGTTCTTGTCGGGCAGGTCAAACCCGGAACCATACTCCCCGGTCTCTTTAAACTCACAATACCAGCATTGAGGGCAGTGGTAATGGGCTGGTAAGGGGTTAACCTCGGTAATCTGGCACATGGTAGCCACGAAGGAAGAGCCTACCGAACCCCTTGATCCAACCAGATATCCGTCATCCAGTGACTTTTTAACCAGTTTATGAGCGATCAGGTAAAGGACGGCATACCCATGGCCAATAATACTTTTCAACTCCAACTCCAAGCGTTCATGAACCAGTTGCGGCAGGGGATCGCCATACAATTCCCTGGCTTTCCTATAAGCCATCTCCCGGATTTCCTCTTCGGCGCCGGGAATCTTCGGCGGATAAAACTCCTCAGGGATAGGCCGGATACTCTCGATCTGCTTCACTATTTGATTGGGGTTTTTTACTACGACCTCCGTGGCCAAATCCGGCCCCAAATATGCGAATTCATCCAGCATCTCCTGGGTTGTCCGGAAATAAAGCGGCGATTGGCGGTCGGCATCTTCAAATCCTTGCCCCATCAGTAATATTCTCCGGTAGATTTCTTCATGGGGATGGAGAAAGTGGACATCGCAGGTTGCTACTACCGGTTTTCCTAATTTGGCGCCGATTTTACATATTAACCTGTTGTTTTCCTGCAAGTCTTCCTTGGAGCGTACCCGTTGTGAATTAACTAGAAACAAGTTGTTACCCAGGGGTTGAATCTCCAAATAATCATAAAAATCGGCAATCTCAAGCAGCTTCTCCTCGGTGGCCCCGTCCAAAATTGCTTGATAGAATTCCCCCGACTCACAGGCAGTCCCCAAAATCAAGCCTTCCCGCAATTTGGACAGCTCCGAACGGGGGATCCGGGGATAGCGGTGAAAATAGCGAAGGTGGGAATCGGATACCAACCGGTAAAGATTGCGCAACCCGGTCTGATTTTTAACCAAAATAACAATATGATAAGTCTTTAAATGTTCAACGCCGCCTTCTTCAATTAAGCCGTTTAACTCGGCGAGTTTCCTAAAACCACGGTCGTTAATCTTTTCAAAGGCTTTCAATAAAATTCCGGCCGCGCACCGGGAATCATCCACCGCCCGGTGATGGTTGGCCAACTCAATACTCAGTTCTTTGGCGATTGCATTCAAACGATAGCTTTTAAAATCAGGCCAAACAGAGCGGGATAGCGTTAAGGTATCCAGGTAAACGGGGTTGAGCTTCTGATTGAAAAATTGCTGACACTTGGCTTTTAAAAAGTCAACGTCAAACCGGGCATTGTGAGCTACCAGTACCGAACCGCCGCAAAAATCGAGAAATGAACGTAATACATCCGCCGGTTCCGGGGCATCCCGGACCATCTCCGGGGTTATCCCGGTTAATTTTTGAATTTCGGCGGGAATTGAACCTCCCGGCTTTAGAAAACTCTTAAATTCCTCAATTATTTCTCCATTTTGGATTTTAACGGCCCCGATCTCCAGCAAATCTTCTTTCCAGGGATTAAAGCCGGTTGTCTCCAAGTCAAAGACTACATATACCGAATCGTTGATGGTTTCATTTTCAGCCCCGATGACTATAGGGACGCCGTCATCCACCAGGTAGCCTTCCATACCATAGATTACTTTGATTCCGGCTTTTTTGGCCGCCTGGTAAACTTCAGGAAATGCTTGTACCACCCCATGATCGGTGATGGCCACCGCTTTATGACCCCACCTAACCGCCTGTTTGACGGCTTCTACTGCTTCTACAGTAGCGTCCATCGCGCTCATTTTGGTATGCAGATGCAGCTCAACCCGCTTTTCAGCCGCCGTGTCCTCACGGGGTGCAGCCGAACTTAAAATAATGTCCGAAACCAATAACACCAGTTCTTTGGCGTAAGAGTCGAATTGTAAATTGCCGCGCATTAATACCCAGGAACCCTCCCGGATCTTCTCCTCCAATGATTCGGTGGAGCGGGGAAAGATTTTAAAACTGAGCGAGTCTTGATAATCCGTAAGATCTCCTAGATAAAATTTTTTGCCGTTTTTGGAAATACGCGCTTCAAAGCGAAAGATTTCGCCTTTGACTACTACCTGCTCCTCTTCCTCCCTGAGCTGGGAAATAGGGACCGGCTCGGCGCTGAACCTTTTCCCCAGCACCAAATCGGAACCATCGCGGTCTTTTATTGTTTTAACGGCGCTGCCCGGGCCCGGTTTGGTTACCGGCTCCGCCAAGATTTCTTCCTCTTTGCGTAGTTCTTCTTGGATGGGATTCTCGGCAAAATCGCCAACCGTAAAACTCAACTTCAGATCAGCCAGGATCAGATCCTTCAGCAATTCCTGCAGTTCAAGGCTGCGGCGGGATAAATACTCCACTCCGGCTTTGTTCCGCACCTGAATTTCAAGTAGATTCTCGTTTATCAACCGGTATTTGGACTCCGTCAGCCAGCCGTTTACTCCGGCGAACTTCGAGGTTGCCGCAGTCAAGAACTGTTCCCAATAACGGTTGACTCTCTCCTCCATGGGGGGTAAATCTTTGGGAGTAAGCACCTTTAAACGGACTTTGGTTAATCCCAGCACCATTGAGGAGAGGGCCTGTTCCAATTCTGAGATCTCACCGGGCTTTAAGGCGTTCTTTAATACCAAGACAATCTCCCAGGAAGATTCCTGGGTGTTTACTAGAATCTCCGCGATTAACCCTTCTTCCAAAACCTGCCCAATCGGAAATGAAAAGGGGATCTTTTCAATCCCATTAAATACCCGCAATGAACGGTTATCCGGTTTGATTACATACTGATCCTGCATCCCAGACTCCTAATAATACGAGATTAACTATTCTCGGCCACGCTCTTGGAGATAAAAGCCAAAGCGTTTTCCAGTACTTTTTCCAAAGGCCAGCGCTCATCGGCCCCGGTTTGTCTATACTTAACCTCGATCTCATTCTGGGCCAGACCTTTCGGCCCGACAGTAAGTCTTACCGGAATGCCTATCAAATCGGCATCCTTGAATTTAACCCCCGGCCGTTCATCGCGGTCATCCAATAAAACTTCAACGCCGGCCGCGGTTAGCTTTTGATAAAGCTCCTCCGCCACCGGCAACTGCTCCGGGTTGACGGTGATGATGTGAATCTGGAAAGGCGCTATGGCCATCGGCCACTTTATTCCATTGGAGTCATAGTTTTGCTCGATGGCCGCCGCCATGGTCCGGCTGACTCCAATCCCGTAACATCCCATTACTATTGGCCTGGCTTGGCCTTTTTCATCCAAATAGATTGCATCAAGAGCCTTGCTGTATTTGGTCCCCAGTTTGAAGATCTGACCGGCCTCTATTCCCCGGACTTCTTTCAAATGCCCGTTACAGCGGGGGCAACTTTCGCCGGCTATGGCGGTACGCAGATCGGTATAAGATACATTTTTGAAATCACGCGCTGGTTCTACATTCAAGTAATGAAAACCTTTTTCGTTGGCTCCGACAACAATTCCGCTCATTTCCCGGACTAGATTATCCGCTATAATTTGCATTCTTCCGTCCAATCCCACCGGCCCGACAAAACCGATTGGCAAACCAAAGACTTCCTGAATCTCCTCCGGAGGAGCCAGGTATAATTTTTTGCAGTTCAAATAATTTAAGAGTTTGATCTCGTTAACCTGATCGTTGCCGCGAACCAATACAGCGACATAGGAGTCACCGGTTCCATAAAAAAGTGTTTTGACTGTATTTTCAGGTTTAACCTTTAAAAAATCACAAACCTCTTCTATGGTTTTCCGGTCCGGGGTCGCCACCTTCCCTATTGGTTTAGCCGATCCCGATTGCCGAGCAACTTCCACTTTAGAAATGGCTTTTTCGACATTAGCCGCATAATTACAGGTATCGCAGTACAGAATGAGGGCTTCCCCGGTCTCCGCCAGAACCATAAACTCCTGGCTGGCATTGCCGCCGATGGCTCCCGAATCGGCTTCCACCGGCCGGAACTTCAAACCGCAGCGGGTGAAGACCCTGGTATAGGCCCGGTACATAGCCTGGTAACTCTCTTCTAGACCTGCTTCATCCAAATCAAACGAGTACAGGTCTTTCATAATGAACTCCCTGCCCCGCATTAAGCCAAACCTGGGGCGGATTTCATCCCGGTACTTATTCTGGATCTGGTAAAGACGAAGCGGCAGATCGCGATAGGAGCGCACGTCGTTTTTAACCACGGTGGTGATAATCTCTTCATGGGTGGGGCCCAGACAGAATTCCCGGTGATGGCGGTCCTGGAGACGAAACATCTCATCGCCGTATACCTCCCAACGTCCGGTTTGCTTCCAAATCTCGGCCGGCTGAACAATCGGCAGGGCCAGCTCCTGGCCGCCCTCGCGGTCCATCTCCTCCCGGACTATCTTCGAGATTTTAGCCAGAACCCGCTGGGCTAGTGGTAAATAAGTATACATGCCGGCTGCCGATTTCCGGATCATTCCCGCCCGCAACATCAGTTGATGGCTGACCACTTCGGCCTCGGCCGGAACCTCCCTTAAAGTGGGCGCAAATAAGATCGATTGTCGCATCAGATACCTCCGTTAGTTGGCGCTGTTTATTATTATTTTAAAATAGCGAATCCAAGAAGATGAGATAGGAGCCAGAAGTCCGAAATCGGAAGGTATAACCAACCCTTCACAAGGATACCTAAGTTACCTAACCCTTGCCCTTCCCTAATGAAGTCATTCACGTTGGTTATTTCAGCGGAAGGGTAACCCTGGCCGCTGAACCTCTAACAGCTTTTGAGCTTCACAGACATCGGTTATACTTCCGGCGGCGGGAATAAAACCGGGAAGGCCTTAGTCCGGGCGTTCATGGATGAATAATAGCAAGTAAAGCGAGAGTCAGGTCTATGCCCAACTCTTGGCTCCTGGTTCCTTTATTATTAATTAATCATCTTCTCGAGCTCTTCTTTCAAAGCCGGAATAATCGCTTCTTCCGGCACCTTCTTCACTACTTGCCCCCGGCGGAAGATTAATCCTTCCCCTTTTCCGCCGGCCACTCCCAGATCGGCCTCCCGGGCTTCGCCGGGGCCGTTAACGGCACAGCCCATCACCGCGATTTTCAGCGGTTTTTGAATGCCGGAGGTTGTTTCTTCCACTTGAGCGGCTAATTTCTCCAAATTTACCTGGCACCTGCCGCAAGTCGGGCAGGAAACAACTACAGCCCCAAAGTTACGCAACTGAAGCGCCTGTAGAATCTCCCGGCCTACGGTTACTTCGCGGACCGGATCTCCGGTTAATGAAACCCGCAAAGTATCGCCCAAGCCCTCCCAGAGTAAAACGGCTAACCCCGCCGCTGAGCGGATCGAACCCTTGAACCAGGTCCCGGCCTCGGTAATTCCAATATGAAAAGGGTATTGACATTTGGCGGCCAAAATTTGGTACGCTTCGATGGTCGCCGGAACCGAGGAGGCCTTTAAGGAGATTACTATATCCGCAAAACCGGCGTCCTCCAGCAACCGAATATGCCGCTGAGCGCTTTCAACCATAGCTTGGGGGGTTGGTCCTTTATAGCTCTCAAGCAGATCCCGCTCCAGGGAGCCGGCGTTAACCCCTATCCTTATGGGAATACCGCGCTCTTTGGCTTTAACGGCGACTAGTTTTACCCGCTCCCAGTTCCCGATATTGCCGGGATTGATGCGCAGTTTGGCGATTCCGGCATCAATGGCCTTCAAGGCCAGCCGGTAATCGAAATGAATATCCGCCACCAGGGGCGTTTGGCTGTTCTCAACATAATAATTCAGATTATCGGCGGCTTCTTCGTCGGGAACAGCCAGGCGGATCATTTCACAACCGGCTGCGGTTAACTGCTTTATCTGTTCTAAAGTCGCCGCCCGGTCCCGGGTGTCGGTATTGGTCATTGATTGGACCGTTATCGGGCTGTCGCCCCCGATGGTTAAACAGCCGACCCGGACCGGCTTGGTTGAACGACGGGATATCATCAAGAAAGTACCTTTCTTTTTTCTGCTACGATTATACCATTCGCATACGGAGAAGTTAAGGCTGGAGAAGAAATTTTTTCTCCGGATTTGAAAAACCATTTCTTCATTTCCCAATGAGAAATCGCAATTTCCGTTTTAGGAAGAAAGGTTTCCTAATAGGGGTAATAATGAAAAAGTCTGAAATGCTTATCCGTGCCCCGGAGAGGTCTAGAACGAAGGTAAGTTGCGTATGTTGCCGGCTTTCCCGGTAGACCGTTTTTAGGCCAAAAAAAACCGCAAGTAATCAGCGGCCATTCGCGCGTATTCGCGATCAATTAACAAGGTTGGAGCGCCCTTCCGCAAAGAATTTCTATTCTTGCCCTCTTTTCCGGTTGCCGTTGAACCAAAAAGCCAGGCGGCGCTGACTTTATCTTGATTGTTTAGGTATCCGGCGATAATAGGTAAAAAATCAAGTTCCCTTAATTTCTCCATGGTTATTATTCCCTCTTCAACAACTCTTGTCCACGGCTGAAACGCCCCGGCTTTAACTAAGATACTTATATTATACTTTACAAAAATGATGTTTAAAAACGCGCTGAAATTATGATGCAATAAGCATCGAACAGATTGCAGGAATGAGATCTAAGGTGTAATTTTACCTTTTCCTCCGTGGTCTTGCCTTTCTCGCCGCTTCTATTTCCATAGCAAACGGTTTGCTCCTTTTAATTACCGGAGCTTCATCTCTATCATTATTTCCATACCTTTTAAGCCCCAGTTTTCCGGCCGCCGGCCGCTTGGCCCGTAGATTTCCGGCTTTACCGCCTCTTAACCCCCGGTCCTTTGTTTGCTCGATTCTATCATCAGTAACCAATTTTAAGCCGGCCACCGAGGCGCACTGGTCGCAGAGGCCCTTATGTTTGCGAACTTGAGCCGCAGCCTCCTTCCCGCATCTCCGACAAAAATCGCCCAGGGCGGCGGCGCATTGAAAACAAAGCCCGGTTTTCCGCACATAATCAGGATCTGGTTTACCGCAGGCGCTGCAGACGCATTGCCGGCAGTAACCGTTATACTCCCGTAGTTCCAGCGGAGCAACCTTCCCGCAACCGCGGCAGCTATGGATTCCGTCCCGGGCAGCCTCCAAATCCCTGTAACAATACTCGCAGAGATTCATTGATTTGTAGATCCTGGTTTGTTGAACCGTATTGCCGCACTTGGAACAGAACCGCCCCGCCTGCCTGCCTTTTCCCCGGCCTTCGCGATTGGGATCAGCCCACTTGGTCTTGGCCCTTCCACCCGGCATCGTTATCCTCCCAAAAACCTTTTTAGTAATCTCACCAAATCCCCGTAGGTTATCAAAACGGTAACGGTCAAGATGGCGATCAAGCCAATGGTGTATGCGGCCGCTTTTTGATCGGCCGAAAACTCCCGCCGGAACAAACGTTCCAATATAAAGATCACTATCCAACCGCCGTCGAGAATCGGTAAAGGTAAAGGCAGCATGTTGAATAAAAACAGGGACATGCTGATGCTGCTGGCGAAGGACAAAATGCTAAACCAGATAAATTGAGGCGGCAGTTGCAAAGATTGTTCAACCATGTCCACCGCGCCGATCGGTCCCATTACCCCGCCTTTAATCTGCCCCCGGATCAACATCCCCAAAAACTTAATAGTAGTCCAGGGCAAAGAGGCGGTCATACCGGCGGCTTTTCTCAAGGTAGCCCTTTCAAACTTGGGAACATCCCGAATAACTACACCCATCAAATACCTTTTGCTCTCCGGACTGTAAATCGGGGTAATCTCTTTGATAAGCTGCTCTCCATTACGGGAGATTTTGATCCGTAATGGGTTTCCTGCCGATTGTTGTACCAATTTGGTCAGATCGGATGATTGCTTGATCGCCTGATTATTGATGGCCGTAATTTTATCCCCTGGATGCAAGCCGGCGGTTACCGCCGGAGATTGCGGAGAAATCCGCTCAATATTTACCGAATCGATCACCGGAATCCCGATAAAGATCAATAAAGAAAAGAATACCACCAGGGCTGTTAAAAAATTAAAAAAAGGTCCGGTGGCCAGGACAACCAGCCTCTTCCAGAGCGGTAGATTGTAGAACAATCGTTCCGGCCTGGTTTCGGGGTCCTTGGTCTCCCCTTCCAGCGTCATATCCATTCCGGCGATCTTACAGAAACCGCCGATCAAGATCCAGCGCAAGGAATACTGAATCCCTTTACGTTTGAATTTCCCGATTAACGGCCCGAAACCGACCGAAAACTCATAAACCGTTACTCCAAAAGCTCTGGCTGTAACAAAATGGCCGTATTCATGAATAACTACGGTTATACTTAAAAGCAAAACTGTCATCCAGATCGAATTGTAATTGAACCCGCCCACAGTTTTACCTCCTTTTATTTAACAATTGGTTGGCCATTTCCCGAGCCCATTCATCAGCCGCCAGTAGATCGTCCAAACCGGGATTTGCCGCCCAGTTCTCTTTCTGATGGTACCCCATTACTTCGGAAACAATACTGACAATCCCGGTGAATTTAATCCTCCGGTTTAAAAAGGCATAAACCGCTTCCTCATTGGCGGCGTTCAAAACCGCCGGCATTGTTCCTCCGGCCCTTCCGGCTTCGTAAGCCAATTCTACCGCCGGAAACAGCCGGTAATTAACGGGCTCAAAACTCAACCGGGCAACCCGGGTCATATCCAATTTGGGAAAATGGCTGGCCAGCCTTTCCGGGTAGACAAGCGCCACTTGAATCGGGAGTTTCATATCACAAAGGCCCAGTTGGGCGATGATTGAACCATCAACCAACTCCACCATCGAGTGAATGATACTTTCGGGATGGATCACCACTTCGATCCGGTCAAAATCCATGCCAAACAACCAGTGGGCTTCAATGACCTCCAGCCCTTTATTGAACATAGTGGCGGAATCGATGGTAATCTTCCCGCCCATCCGCCAATTGGGATGGTTTAAAGCCTGATCCAGGGTAACTTGCTCCAACTCCGCCGGTTGATAACTTCTAAAAGGCCCGCCCGAAGCGGTTAAAATGATCCTAGCTACCTGCTCTGGCTTTCTGCCTTCAAGACATTGAAAAATGGCGCTATGTTCGCTGTCCACCGGGAGAATCGCCGTCCGGTTCTTTTTGGCCGCCGGAATAATAACAGCGCCGGCCGCCACCAGGGTTTCCTTATTAGCCAGGGCAATAGTCTTCCCGGCTTTAATAGCGGCCAGGGTAGGCCGGATTCCCACTGATCCGACCAATGCTGTTAAAACCAGATCGACTTCGGGAATGAGGGCGATCTCGGTTAACCCCTCCAACCCGGCCAAGACTGTAATTTCAGTATCGGATAAAGCCGTTTTTAGCTCCGGATATAAACTCCGATCACCTATAACCACATATTTTGGGTGAAAGGCGTGCGCTTGTTCAACCAGGAGTCGGAGATTCTTCCCCCCTGCTAAAGCTAGAACGGAAAACCGTTCGGAAAATTCCCGAACCACCTCCAAGGCCTGCCGGCCGATTGAGCCGGTGGATCCTAGAATAGCCAGTCTCTTAGCCAATTTTTACACCGCCGATGAAAGTTTTTTAGTTTTCTGTATAATTGGGAAGCCAGGAGTCGGGAGTCAGAAATTGTAACTAATCCTTCGAATTCTATCCCAATTTTATTCTAAATTCTAACTTTTGAACCAACCCAAACCGGCTCAATTTTTTTATTCTAGATTCTAAACTGCTCACTAACCCGAACAACTAAGAATCCTGGCTCCTAAATCCTGACCACTGAATTACCGCCCCGAATAGACTTAAACATTTTCAAATCCAACCATCGCCCGGTAAAAGGCGCGTAAAACCACCATCATTAGAGGCCCGAAAAAGATCCCCAGAAAGCCGAAGATGTTAATGCCGATGTAGAGCACCAGCACGCTTAAAATGGGGTGCAAATCCAATTTTTCGCCGATTAATTTGTATTCTATCGCTTGCCGGAGGATTAGCGCCAAAAAATAAGCAAACAGCAACCATAAAGCCTGCCAAAAATTTTGATATAACAGGTTTATAAAGATTAAAGGGATATAAACCAAACCCGGCCCCAATACCGGTAAAAAATCAAAAATACCGGCCAAAAAGCCATAGGCCAAAGCCCCCGGGGCCCCGGACAAAGTAAAAACAGCCGTAGTTAAGACCGTGCTGATTAAAGCCAAAGTACATTCAACCCGGATGAATCTAGCCACTGAAGTCAGGATCTCCGCTTTAATCTCGTAGGTGGCTTTTTGCCAACTCTTAGGGAGAATCCGGTAGAAAGTCTCGGAGATGGCTTTTTTATCCCGGCTGAAAAAATAAGCGCTAAGTCCCCCTAATCCAATGGAGAACAAGAGTTGGGGCAATCGCGGCAAGAAACTTAAAGCCCCGATTATTAATGAACGAAAAAGCCTATCCACAGCCTCAGCGGGGAGTAAATGGTCTTCCAAGGCCCCGTTTAATTGAGGAAGGTATTTATGTAAAAAGAGCGACCACCCCTGGACCATTCCGAACATTTTAGCGGCGAGCTCCGGAACCCTGGGGATCAGCCGTTGGGCTTCCTGGTAGAAAGTAAGCAAGGACAAGCCGGTGATGGCGAAAATGCCGAGGACCAAGAATACCAAAATGATAATAACCGCCAGTTTTCGCCCCACCTTCCAACGGGCATCGATCTTTTTTACCAGCGGTTCAATCAAACAGGCAAAAAGCGAACCCAATAAAAAAGGGGCCATTAAAGGGAACATATACTTTAAAACCAATATCATGATGACCCCGATGGCCAGCACCCATAAGAACACCCGCAGTTCCTTGGCCACCTTTTCACCACCCAGGTATGGCGCTTAGGCTTCACCACCATTTATAGACGGGGGATATATAAATGATCATATAATATACTACCGGCGCCGATAACAGCAGGCTGTCGAAGCGGTCCAGCAAACCGCCGTGTCCCGGCAAAAAAGAACCGGAATCCTTAACCCCGGCGTTCCTTTTGATGATTGACTCGATCAAATCGCCGATTTGTCCGGCTACAACTACTAATATCCCTAAAATAAGCATTAGACTGAAGGGTTTTTGAAAGTAAATCCCCAATAAAACCGCGACCAATATCCCGCCTAAAAAGCCGCCAATTGAACCTTCCACGCTTTTGTTAGGGCTAATCCGGGGCGAAAGTTTATGCTTCCCGAAGTTTACCCCAACAAAGTAAGCCGCGGTATCGTTGGACCAAGTTACCAGAAAAGTGAAGAGTACGTAAAAAAGCCCGTCCTTACCGGGTATAAACCTTAACATTAAGATATATGCAAACATAATCCCGATGTAGACCGTACCGAATAAATTAACGGCTGCATTGGCCAGTCCTTGCTCCGGATCCCCCCGGAATAATTCACTGATAAAAGTGATCAAGAAAACGGTAATCACCGTTAAAATCAAAAACTGTTCGCAGATTTGCAACGATCCCCGCTGAGCCGCTCCACTATTATAAGCGGTAATATAAATTAGAACTAAAATAAACAAAGACATAAAAAGCATTATCGCGGTTTGGGGACGCAGATTTTGTCTTTTTAACAATTGGCAGTATTCCAAAACCCCTAAAGTAACCAGGGCGCCGATGGCCAAAGTAAACCAGAGGCCTCCGGCCATGATAATCGCCAGCAACAATATAGCGCCCAATAAACCCCAGATTACTCTTTTATACATTCTGTCTCACCCCCTTGACCCTTCCAAAACGGCGTTCCCGCCGGCTATAATAGCGGAAAGCTTTCAGGATTTCTTCTCTGCCGAAATCAGGCCAGTAGAGATCGGAAAAATAAAGCTCAGTATAGGCTAGTTGCCAGATTAAAAAATTACTAGTTCGACGTTCGCCGCCGGGCCGGATCAGTAGATCGGGGTCGGGTTGCCCGGCTGTAAAAAGGTGGTCCGCCAAAACCTTTTCATTGACCGATTCCAAATCCAATTCCTTTTTCTGAACCGCCCTGACAATTCCTTTTACGGCCGCAACCAGTTCTGAACGTCCGCCGTAATTGATGGCGATATTTAAGGTCAAGGCCGTATTGGCCGCAGTCAGCCGCTGGCATTTTTCCATCGACTCCACCAAGCCGGGGCTTAGATTCTGTTTCAAACCGATGAATCTTATTTTGACGTTTTGTTTGTGAATCTTTTCTACCTCTGTTTGCAGGGTTTTTTCAAAAAGATTCATTAAAAAATCAACCTCTTCAGGGGGGCGCTGCCAATTCTCAGTAGAAAAGGCGTATAATGTAAGGTACCGGACTCCGGTTTCCAGACAAACTTCAACCGTGTCACGGATCCGCTCCAAACCGGCCTGATGGCCGGCTGTGCGCGGCAGGCCTCTTTTTGCGGCCCATCTGCCGTTACCATCCATGATGATTCCAAGGTGAACCGGGACTGCCTTTAACGGTTCCCCGGGAAGCTTTAATTGGTGAAACCACTTTTGCAATATGGCCATAATTATTAGTAAACCCCCTCGGAGGAGGGGGTGGAGTCTAAACTTCCATGATCTCCTTTTCTTTTTGTTCCAAAATTCGGTCAATCTCCGCAATGTATTTGTCGGTTAACTTTTGGACGTCATCCAGGCCCTTTTTGCTTTCATCCTCGGAAATCCTGGCCTCTTTTTCCAGGGCTTTAATCTTGTCGTTGGCGTCCCGGCGCAGATTCCGGATTACCACCCGTTTCTCCTCGGCCTCTTTTTTAACAATCTTCACCAGTTCCTTCCGGCGTTCCTCGGTTAACTGAGGAACCGGTAAACGAATTACATTGCCGTCGTTCACCGGATTCATTCCCAAATCAGCCTTTTGAATCGCTTTCTCCACCGCGCCTAAAACTGATTTATCCCAAGGTTGAATCACCAACATCCGGGCATCCGGAGTAGAAACGCTGGCCACCTGGTTTAGAGGTGTAGGAGTCCCGTAATATTCAACCACTACACGATCTAAAATGCTCGGGTTTGCTCTACCGGTTCTGACAGCCGCAAATTCCTTTTTAGTAGCCTCGATAGCTCCCTTCATATGATTCTCAGTGTCTTTTAAAACATCCTTAACCATATTAAGCCTCCCCCTTTACAAATGTCCCTATCTTTTCCCCTAAGACAATCCGGAGAATATTGCCAACCCCGTTTAAATTAAAGACTACTATCGGGATTTGGTTATCCATGCACAATGAAGTGGCGGTGGCGTCCATTACTTTCAGCCTTTGCTGCAGGACTTCCATATATTTTAAATCTGCAAAACGGACGGCGGAAGGATCGATTTTCGGGTCGGCGCTGTATACCCCGTCAACTTTTTTGGCCATCAGGATGATCTCGGCTTCAATCTCGGCCGCCCTTAGAGCGGCGGCGGTATCCGTTGAAAAATAGGGGTTGCCGGTTCCGGCGGCGAAGATAACCACCCGTCCCTTCTCCAGGTGGCGGACGGCCCGTCTTTTAATATATGGCTCGGCTATTTGCCGCATTTCAATAGCTGTTTGGACCCTGGTTTCAATCCCTTGCTTTTCAAAAGCATCCTGGAGCGCCAGCGAATTAATGACCGTAGCCAACATTCCCATATAATCCGCGGTTGAACGGTCAAATCCGGCATGGCTGCCCACAGCCCCCCGCCAAAAGTTCCCCCCTCCGACCACTACCGCGATCTGGACCCCCAGATCAACAACTTCCTTCGTCTGCCTGGCAATAATGTTTACTACTTCCTGGTCTATCCCAAAACCTTTCTCGCCGGCCAAAGCTTCTCCGCTCAGTTTAAGTACGATCCGCTTGTACTTCGGAGTCACCATTAGTTTTTCCCTCCGTATTGGCATAATTCGTTAAAAATCGCTTCAATTCCTTCTTTGATCCTATAAAAAAGGAACACTTTCGTGTTCCTTCTTAAATCAACCCTTGATCTGCGACATAACCTCGGTGGCGAAATCATCTTTCCGTTTCTCGATTCCCTCGCCTTTTTCAAACCGGGCAAAACGGGTAACAACAATATTCTCCCCGCCAAGTTTGGAATTGGTCTCCTGTAACAACTTGGTGACGGTTTTTTCATTGTCCTTGATAAATAATTGTTCCACCAGGCAAACGTCTTTATAGAATTTTTCCAAGCGGCCCATCATTACTTTTTCGGCAATGGCCGCCGGTTTTCCTTCGTTCATTGCTTGAGCCTTGTAGATGGTTTTTTCCTGTTCGAGTAGATCGGCGGGAACCTCGTCGCGACGCACATATTCAGGCCTGGCGGCTGCGACCTGCATCGCCAAATCCCTGACCAAATTTAAAAACTCGGGTTTGGAAACGGTATCCGCCTTGGTGGCGGCGCATTCTATTAAGACGCCGATCTTGCCGCCCATATGAATATAGGAGTCGATGATTCCGGTGGATTTCAATTCAAATCTGGCGAAACGCCGGATATTGATATTCTCGCCGATGGTCGCCACCAGTCCGGTAACGGTTTCACTGACGGTTTTGCCGCCAGCCACCGGTAATTTCCCGAGGGTTTCCAGATCAGCCGGGGCTTTGGCCGCTACAATCTCGGCTATATCTTTAGTGAATTTTTGAAAATCCGGATTTTTGGCCACAAAATCGGTTTCACAGTTGATCTCCACCAGCACTCCGACCTTTTTATCGGGAGAGATATAAGCGGATACCAACCCTTCGGCGGCAATACGCCCAGCTTTCTTGGCCGCCGCCGATAAACCTTTCTCTCTTAAGTACTCGATGGCTTTTTCCATATCCCCGGCGGTTTCAGCCAGAGCCTTTTTGCAGTCCATCATGCCCGCTCCGGTTCTCTCGCGGAGCTCTTTCACAGCAGCTGCGGTTATTTCAGCCATTTTACTTTTCCTCCTTATAATCAGGCAACAGGTGCCAACGCTAAACCATAAAAATTAATAATTACAGTATAGTATTGACTAATCGCTGCTGCCCAATGCCTATTGTCCAATGTTAACTCCAATCCTTAAAAAAAGGTGGATCAGGTCAAAACCCCTACCACCTTTCTCCATTAAGCTTCTTCGGTTAATTCCATTTCGGAAAGGTTTTCTTCCGTCCCCGGCTCCTCAGTGGCGGTTGTGTCGGTCAGTTGTTCGCCTTGTTTGGCCTCGATGACCGCATCGGCAATCTTGCCGGCCAGCAATTTGACCGCTCTGATGGCATCGTCGTTACCGGGAATCACGTAGTCAATCTCGTCGGGATCGCAGTTGGTGTCGACGATTCCGATGATTGGAATCTCCAGTTTCCTGGCTTCGGCCACCGCAATCCGTTCTTTGCGGGGGTCGACGATAAAAATGGCGCCCGGTAGTTTATGCATGTTGCGGATTCCGCCCAGGAATTTCTCCAGGCGGGCGCGTTCTTTTTGGAGTTCCAACACTTCTTTTTTGGGAAGGGATTGGAAAGAACCGTCCTGTTCCATCTGTTCGATCTTGCGCAAGCGGTCGATCCGGGAACGGATGGTTTTGAAGTTGGTTAAGGTTCCGCCAAGCCAGCGCTGGGATACGTAAAACATCCCGCAGCGTTCGGCCTCTTCTTTGATGGCGTCCTGAGCCTGTTTTTTAGTGCCCACGAAAAGGAGGGATTCGCCGTTTTCAATTACGGCGCGGGCGAAATTGTAAGCCTCCTCAACCTTCTTCACCGTCTTTTGGAGGTCGATAATATAGATACCGTTCCTCTCGGTGAAGATGTATTGAGCCATCTTCGGGTTCCATCGTCTTGTCTGGTGACCAAAATGCACGCCGGCTTCCAACAGTTGTTTCATGGAAATCACAGCCACATTAGCCACCTCCTCTCAATTGGTTTTTATGCCGCCGCTCTCTTCCACTCCCGGCAGACCTTTTCGCCAAAAGGACCCCCGCCGGAATCCGAGGGCGTGTGTAGTAAAGTACACCGCTAAATAGTATAACACAAATGGGGGGATTTTGGGAAGAAACTTTTGTGAATTTGTTTTGGGAAATGCTTGGGGAGCATTTGGGCTGATCAATTGTCTAAGATCAGCAATGGCTGAGCCCAGCCGTGAGGCTTATTGCTAACCGGAAACTACCTTCTTTAACAGCTTGAAATCCGTGTTATTTTCGGCCACGGTAGTCGAAGGCTTGTTAAACTTCCACTCCATTTCGTTTTTAAACTCAGTCAAACCGGCAACTGTTCAACCAGAACGTCAACTTTTTGTTCGATCCGGTCAAGTCTGGTTGTAATCCCGGTTATTTCAGCCTTCATCTCCGCCATACCGGCTTTCATCCCGGTTATTTCCTGAGCGATATTCGCCACCATATTGAATAAAGCGTCGATCTTCTCCGTCATGTTTTTCTCCGGATGAAATAGATTTAAATTTTATCACATTCGGTTAACTGTGTCATACTTTTTCCTTTTGGTAATCAATAACAAAAAAATCTCCGGCAGCAAGCCTATCCCTATCTAATCTCAATCTCCGCCGGTTCCGATAAATACTCTTTCTCCTTAGTGCAAAATGCGCCGATTAGTTTGTACCGGCCGGGTTCTAGATACTCTCCGGATGGTAACTTGACATTACATAAAACTACATAAGTTTGAGGCTTTTTCGGTTCTAAAGTTAGATTGGAAATTGCCATGGTAAACATTTTATCCGCCGACCATTTCCAGAGCGCTTGTTCTCCTTTATATAAATAAAAATCATAAGTTTTAGCGCTATTGAAGGTTACTTTCAAAGACTTATTGTTTAGATTAAGGACTGTTAAAGCCATGCCAATAGTATCGTTAGAGTTATAGATTGATTTGTCGCAAGTCAAGCCAACAAAAAGCCTTCCGAAATTTGCGCCGTTTGTAATTTGAAATGTAAATACCGGCAAGAGTAAAACTAATAAAATAATCTTTTTCATAGATAATTCCTCCTACGGCAAAATACTATTTATATAATCCGCGAGAGTGGGACCGGGAGATGAAGTAACATTACTAATTGAAGTTAAAGTTAGCGTGGTTACATTGGTAACAACTCCAGCTTGGACATTAATCCCGGAGATATAAGCAAACCGTTCGCCGTTTTCAACACGACCATCCATATCGCTATCCAAAAAAACGCAAATATATTTTGATCCGGGCTGTAGGCCTGAAATACTATAATTGCCGTTACTGTCCGGATTTTGAATGGTTTCAATCACCTTATTGGAATTCAATACGACAACTTGGACTTCCTTTTTATAGATCGCTTTTCCACTAAAAATCGCGTAGACATCAGGTATTCCATAACCGTAATAATCATCCTTACCGTAAGCGCCCTTATCAATTGCATACTGTTGAAGTTTTGCCCTTATTGCTGATGGTGTATTTATACCCGCTGCGTACATCATTGCCGCTAAACCGGCAATATGGGGGCAGGCCATTGAAGTTCCTTGCATATAAACATAACAATAACTCGCAGTCTTTTTATCGTAACAAGTGCTAAGTATCATCTGAGTAGACGGATTATCGATATAATCACCACCCGGAGCGGATATAAAGATTTCCGATCCATAATTTGAATATGAAGCCTTAGTTCCTTTCGGACTCAAAGCAGCTACGGTTATAACCTTTTCGGAATAGCAGGCTGGAAGTCCTACTGCCCCATTTTCATTTCCGGCTGCGGCTACTATGGTAATGTTATGATTATCAACGGCATCAATGATAACATTTTTTAAAGCCGGGTGATCATCGATTGAAACTGGGCCTGGCGATGCTAAGCTAAGATTTATTACATTAACACTTTTATTGATAGCGAATTGAATAGCGGAAATTAGATTTGCCTCACTACCGGAACCGTCGGGTCCCAATATCCGGATAGGCATAATTTTGACATTCGGCGCTTTCCAACATACCCCGGCCACGCCTTTACTGTTATTGCTTACCGCGGCAATCGTTCCCGCCACATGAGTGCCGTGACTGTATCGGTTTTGGTCATCATAATAACTAGTATCCCAAGGATTAGTATCGCCATCAATATAATCTTGTCCGGTAGTCAAATTCGCCTCTAAATCAGGATGTTCGGGAGCTACGCCGGTGTCTATTACCGCGACTGTTACGGGATTAGTAGCGGTAGTAACTTCTCCCCATGCTTCAGGTAAAAAAAGCATTGAATAATTCCAGGCTTGATCGGTTGAATAATATTCATCATTAGGAGTAACAGGAGTATCACAAGTATAAAATCGTATATTATCTTCCATGGAAATGATATTCGGATTGCTGCTCCGCGAGATGCCGGCTGCTTTTAACATATCAAAAGATATTACATAGAGGTTTTTTGAGCCATAAATTTTTTGTTTTATAGTGCCACCCATTTCCTGAACAATGTTAGTTATATCTGAAGCCGATAGGCCTTCAAGAAAATGAACGATTTTCTCATTGGGAACTGCCGATGTTCTCAAACTACTGCTTCTATAAAGTGGCGCTATCGGAAAACCAGTGCTAGACATGATCGAAGATGGCTGAGGATCACTAAAAATAACAGTCCCGGAAACACTACCCGTAGTGGTAACGGTTGAATCCCCTCCGCCGCCTCCACCGCAGCCAACCAGTGATAAGGCAATAATTAAGAAAGATGCTGTTATCAAAGAGCTTCTTTCAAAATCCATCATCACACCTCTAAAAAATGAAAAAGTCAGTAAACTGTATCAATTTTATCAAGTTATCACATTGAGTAATTCTGTTAAAATATTCCATGAAATTTAAAAAATTCCTTCTGTAGACCTTATGCTTCGTAGTAAATGATAAACCAATCTTTTTCCTCTAAATTAACCGATTACTTGAATAAATAAAAAGGGCGTAAAAATAACCCCATTCCAACTATTATTAAAAAGTCGGAATCTCATCCTTATGTTTTATTTATTAACCCCACCGGAAAATCCAAAAAGACCCGAACTTCATCCCGCCACCGCTTTTTTTAGTATCCGGATATCCATAGCGTTCTCAGCCGTAGCCGTTGAGAGTTTATTGAATTGTAAAGTGATTTCGTTTTTAAATTCATTCAATCCGGCCACCTGTTCAACAACGGTGTCAAGCTTTTGTTCAATCCGGTCAAACCGGGCGTTGTTTTCCTTTTGATTAGAAATAATTTCTGCTTTGATTTCTACAATTTCCTGCGCGATTTTGGCTACCATCTCAAATAAGGCATCGGCCTTTTCCACCCGTTTCTCCCCCTTTAACGGATACAATTTCAATATATATCAAATTACAGTTTAGAAAACATCCAAACCAAAAAACACTTTCCCACTGATCTTGCTTTTCCAAAATATCACAATAATAAGGGGAAGTCAATTTACAAGATGGCTTAAATAGTATACAGAGAATCTAATTACTCCTGCTTGTCAAAACATTAAACGAGATAATACGTTTATTTTCCAATCATGTTGATTCCGAATCCTGCAAATGATGAAATTAATTCGAGGTGAAACAGACGCCGGAATTGGACCTCCGAATTCTGAAAGAGGTCTGACGAAAACGCATTGAACAGGAGAAAAACGCCGCCGAAGAACGGCGGAATTTAGCCTGGAAAGCGGCCAAACAAGCGACCGGCCTGCTACGAACGAAGTACCGGGCCCGGAAGGTTTATCTTTACGGTTCGCTTGCTTGGAGTAAATTTTCTAACGTCCATTCCGATATCGATATGTTAGCTGATGGTTACTCCATCGGGAATGATTACCGGCGGATGATCGCCGAGATCGAAGAAGTAACGGCACCTTTTCAGCCAAGCATACTACTGACCGATGATGCCTCCAAAAGCCTGCTGGAAAAGGTTTACCGGAAAGGGATTGAGTTAAATTGAAGTAAAACCCCTCATCCCCCAACCCCTTCTCCATGCGTGGAGAAGGGGCGCCCGAAGGGCGGGGTTGAGGCGAGCTATCTAATTTCCAACTGATTAGAACCCCCATCAAAGCCCCATAAATCACGCTAACAAAAGCCTGAATCAGTGAAATAAAAGACTAAAAACCAGGAAAAGCGCCATCAAATCTTGAATAATCAAAGGTAAAATAGTCACCTGCGAGGTTCAAAAAATGTTTGATGGAGTACGGATAACGAATGAACGATTGATCACGGCATCGGGACTATCTATTGCCGGACTTTTACTAAGTCGAACCGAACTGGCAAAACGCTTAAACGGA
>JBLNCU010000142.1:0-15954 GCA_050260935.1 Bacillota bacterium | reverse complement strand
GGTGAGGGTAACCACCCAATCATTGACATAATGGGTGATACTACTGAACTTTCCATATACTGGACCGAATAAATCAAAACCGGCGTTACAAAAAGCCGATACTGCATGGAAAAAGCCGAACTCAAAGGCGCGATCCGCCGGGAATTGCCTTAAAAACCAGAGACTTAAAATCAAACCACCCACAATTTCAAACGCCAGGGTCATGATAATAACATTGATAATCAAGCGAACCAGCCCCGACAGATTGAATTGATTAAAAGATTCCCGAATTAGAATCCGCTCCCGCAAGCCGATTCTTTTCCTTAACAGAAGGGCAATCAAGGTTGACATGGTCATAATACCCAAACCGCCGATTTGGATGAGCAGAATTATCATAAACTGCCCAAATCCGGAGAAGTGAGTCCCGGTATCCACCACCACCAGACCGGTAACACAAACAGCCGAAGTCGCCGTAAAAAGGGCGGTCAAAAATCCGGTTGGATGGCCGTTGCGGGATGCCGCAGGCAAAGTTAAAGCCAGGGCCCCAAAAAAAATTATCAAGGCAAACCCAGTTACCAGGACCCGGGAGGGAGTTAGTTTCGGTTTATTCAATGAATACCGGGTGACTACGGAATTAAAGGGAGTCATAAAGAAATTATAAAGATAAAAATATACGGAGTCAACAGGAATAATTACGATTCTTTGGCCGGCCCCGGATGGTTTCGGCAGGAAGTCCGGCCGGTCTGTCGAAGGTTTACTACATATTCTTCAGTTGAGGATGAAAATATGGATATCCAGCGTTTCATAAATGAGCTCACTTCCGATCAGTACTATCAAAAGCAAATCGCTTTTACAACCCATCTCCCGAATAAGGAAGCGGAATACGTCGAAGTATCGCCGGCTCTGCCGCCTGAAATTTTAAAACTATTGGCAAACCGGGGTATAACCAAACTCTATTCCCATCAGGCCGAAGCCATAAACGGGATCCGTGAGGGACGGCATACCGTCGTCGTTACCGGTACGGCCAGCGGCAAATCCCTATGCTATCTGATTCCGGCTTTGGAGAGTTTTATCAAGGACCAGCGTTCTAGGGCCCTCTTTCTTTATCCAACCAAGGCGCTGGCTCAGGACCAGTTAAAGGCGTTGACACGTTTAACCGAGGGACTTACCGGGCCTAAACCGGTGATGGGCACCTATGATGGGGACACACCGGTGAACACCCGCAAAAATTTAAGGGACAAGGGTAATTTTGTTTTAACCAACCCCGATATGCTCCATCAGGGGATTTTACCCAAACATCCGGGCTGGTCGGGTTTTTTTACCAACCTGAAACTGGTAATCATCGATGAGATCCATACCTACCGGGGTGTCTTCGGCTCAAATGTCGCCAATGTGATCCGGCGTTTAAAAAGAATTTGCGCCCAATACGGCAGTGATCCCGTATTTATCGGGACTTCAGCCACAATCGACAACCCTTTGCAGCACGCCGAATCTTTATTAGGAGTAGAGATGCGGCTGATCGAACGGGATGGAGCCCCCCGCGGCAGTAAATATTTTATCTTCTGGAACCCGCCGTACCTGGACCAGACATTGACCGAGCGAAAAAGTGCCAACTCCGAAGCGGCGGCCCTAATGACCAGGCTGATCCGGGAGCGCATTCCCACCATTGCCTTTACTAAAACCCGGGTAGCTACCGAATTAATCTACCGTTATGTCCAGGAACAGTTGGAGAAGGAGAGTCCGGGGCTGGCCAAGAAAATCCGGGCTTACCGGGGAGGCTACCTTCCGGAGGAACGGCGGGAGATTGAACGGCAGTTGTTTGAGGGGGAATTGCTGGGGGTTACCAGTACCAACGCCTTGGAGTTGGGGATCGATATCGGGCAGTTGGAGGCTTGTTTACTGGTAGGTTATCCTGGAACAATCGCTTCCACCTGGCAGCAAGCAGGCCGGGCCGGCCGCTCCCGGGGGGAGTCGCTGGTAATCTATATCGCACATCAAAATCCCATTGATCAATATCTGGTCAAGAATCCGCGGTATTTCTTCGGGAAAAATCCCGAAGCCGCGGTGATTGACCCTGATAACCCCCATATACTTATGGGCCATCTCCGGAGCGCCGCTTTCGAAACGCCATTAACCGCCGCCGATTGTTACGAATTCGGCGCTTTTACTCCGGCCATTCTGGAACTGCTAGCCGAGGCGGGGGAGATGAAAGCCAGCGCCGGAAGATGGTACTGGCGGAGCCCGGGTTTTCCGGCCGGCGAGGTTAGTCTTAGAAATATCTCCGATAACACCTTCAGTATTGTCGATATCACCAGCCAGCCGGCTAAAGTGATCGGCACGTTGGACGAAGCCAGCGCTTATCAGCAGATCTACACCGAAGCAATTTATCTGCACGATGGCGAAACTTATTTTGTGAAAGATATGAATGTGCCGGAAAAGGTATCTTATGTCCAAAAAATAGGGGTCGACTACTACACCCAATCCATCACCGAAGTTCAAATCACTACCACCGAAAAAGAGGCTGAGTGTAAATGGCGGAAAGCCGTTACCGGATTCGGGGATGTGGAGGTCATGCTAAAACCGTACTTGTTCCGGAAGATCAAGTTTGGTTCCAGGGATAGTATTGGTTTTGGAAAGATTGATCTTGATCCATCGGTAATGCAGACCAAGGCCTTTTGGGTGATTCCTCCCGCCGCCACCTTGCGGCTGGTCAAGGAGTTCGGCCGGGAACCCATCGAAGGCCTGCTGGGAATTGCCAATGTCATCTCGGAAGTGTTGCCGTTTCTGGTGATGTGCGATACTGGCGACATTGGGTCAGTGGTTGACCTGATGAATAACGGCGCTCCTTCAATTTTTATCTATGATAAATACCCTGGCGGGATTGGCTTTGCCCACCGTTCCTTTGAAAAAGCGGAGGAGGTTTTTCAAGCCGCCCGCGAGCTGATAGCTTCCTGCAGTTGCGAAGAGGGATGTCCCTCTTGCGTGGGCTCGCCATTGCCGCCCAATCCGCAACTCGATCCCGATACCACCGGCAAGGGAAGGATTCCCGACAAGGAGGGGGCGTTAGTTATCCTCCATGACTTGCTGGAATTGGAGGCGTATATTCCGGCGGCGGTTTCCCGCCGCGCGGTCCCTGCTGCGGAACCGGAGACCGTCCTGTCTCCTCCGCCCTTTGTCAAGCTTCCGGATAAAGTGGAGGAACAATTACGGCAAAAACTGGTTACCTTAAAGAGAAAAAGAAGCGATTACAAGTAACTTAAAATTAAAAACAGGAGCAAAATTATGGGCTGGAAAACTCTTGAGTGGAAAAATGCATCCCTGACTTTTATCGATCAGACTTTACTCCCTGGGGAAACTAAGTATGTAACTACCGACCGCCACGAAGACGTGGCGGAAGCAATCAAAAAACTACGGATACGCGGGGCGCCGGCTATAGGCATCGCCGCCGCTTTCGGGGTTGTTTTAGGGGTGAGGCGGTTTCCGGAAGATTCAAACTTGGCCGCCAAAGCTGAACTGATCATTGCTGAACTGGCGCAGACCCGTCCGACCGCTGTCAACCTGTTTTGGGCTTTGGATAGAATGACTGCGGTTCTCCGGTCTTCGTCCGGCTTAACCAATCAGCAATTAATCGCCCGGTTGGAAGCGGAGGCGATTGCCATCGCCGCCGAGGATGAGGCGGTCAACCGGAAGATCGGCGAAAACGGGGCTTCCTTATTTAAAGACGGCATGACTATTTTGACTCATTGCAACGCCGGGGCTCTGGCAACCTCAGCTTATGGGACCGCCTTGGCCGCCATCAGAGTGGCGGTGGAACAAGGAAAGAAAATTGCTGTTTATGCCGATGAAACCAGGCCGTTGCTTCAAGGCGCCCGTTTGACAACCTGGGAATTGATGCAGGAAGGGATTCCGGTTACGCTAATCACCGATAATATGGCCGCCTCCGTAATGCGCCTCGGTAAGGTCCAGGCGGTAATCGTTGGGGCCGACCGGATCACAGCTAACGGTGATGTCGCCAATAAAATCGGTACTTACGGAGTGGCGGTGCTGGCCAAGGAACACGGGATACCTTTTTACGTTGCCGCGCCCCTTTCAACCATTGACTTGAGTCTAAAAACCGGCGATCAGATTCCCATTGAAGAACGGGCGGCTTCCGAAGTTACGACTTTCGGAGGCGGCGTCGTGGCCCCCGCCGGGGTCAAGGTTTATAACCCCGCCTTCGATGTGACTCCGGCCAGTTATGTGACGGCTATTGTTACTGAAAAGGGGATAGCCGCGGGTGATTGGGAAAAGACCTTCCGGGGATGGAAAGGGTAAAGTTATCCATATAACGGCAGGTGATGGTAAACCCGGAAACAATATGGGCAAAACCATTTGCCGTCGGCTTTTAGCAGTCTTTGTTTACCACAAACCGGACAAACCACCTTTTTCACCTCCTAAATAAGAATATGGCGATTTTTCAGCGGTGTCCAGCTTGGGAACGCTGGCAAGGGTGGATATATTTGGAGAGTGATGGTTATAAATACCAGGTTTACCTGATAACAGCGAGGGATAATAAAGGCAGAAAAATCGCCTGCGGGCGGAAGGAAGGGTAGTTGTGGCCAAGCTGACAAAGAACCAATACGAGAGTAACAAAAACCAAAACCAAGAGGAGATTGCCAGAGATTTTACTCCCGCGACTGATCAAGAGTATGCGGAAGATTATTCTTACAATCCCCCGGCGAAAGGGATGAACAAAAAACAACAACAGCTGAAGAAGTAATAAATTCAGGTAGGGTTGGCGACGACAACCCTATTTTTATTTGATTCCGCTCTTGTAGCTAAAGCGGGGCTATGCTATGATAATACAGATTGGAAATGAACAACTGGATATTTTTATTAAGCTTTAGGAGTGGAGTGTCGATGAGCCAAGATGAAGTCCGAGTCCGTTTTGCCCCTAGTCCCACCGGATACCTGCATATCGGGGGGGCGCGCACCGCGCTTTATAACTGGTTGCTGGCTAGACACAGCGGAGGGAAGTTCTTGCTGCGGATCGAGGATACCGACCGCCACCGTTACGTGCCGGATGCCCTGACTGATATCATGGCCAGTCTGCGCTGGCTGGGTCTCAATTGGGATGAGGGGCCGGAGGTCGGAGGAGATTATGGTCCGTATTTTCAATCGGAAAGGCTCGACTTATATAAGAAATACGCCCAACAGTTAATCATGGAGGGAAAAGCCTACCGCTGTTATTGTACGGCTGAGCGACTGGAACTACTCCGTAAGGAGCAGGAGGCCGCCAAACAACCTTCCGGATATGATCGTTACTGCCTGCGTTTAACCGACCAGCAGCGCCGGGAACTTGAAAACAGCGGCACCCGCTCGGTCGTCCGTTTTAAGATCCCCGAGGGGCGGACTGTGGTCAATGACTTACTCCGGGGAGAGCTTGAGTTTGACAATCAAACCATCGATGATTTCGTCCTCTTAAAGTCGGATGGGTTTCCCACTTATCACCTGGCCAATATTATTGATGATCATTTAATGAAGATCACCCACGTGATGCGGGGGGACGAATGGCTGATCAGCACCCCACGGCATGTACTCCTTTATCAAGCCTTAGGGTGGGAACCGCCGAAATTTGCCCATTTGCCGATCTTTTTAGCCCCCGGCGGTGGAAAACTGAGTAAACGGCACGGGGCGACCAGCGTCCGAGAATACCGGGAGAAGGGTTATCTACCGGAGGCTTTATTTAACTTCCTGTTGCTTTTAGGATGGAACCCCGGAACCGATCAGGAAATGTTCACCTTGGAGGAGGCGGCCAAAGCCTTTACCATCGAGCGGATCAATGTCTCTCCGGTGGCTTTTTCCACTGAGAAATTGGACTGGTTCAACGGCATCTACATCAGGAGTCTAGCCCCTGAGGATTTGGCCAAGCGTTGCCTGCCTTATTTACAACAGGCCGGATTTTTGCCCGATCCCTGCCCTCCGGAGGGGTATCAATACTTGTTGCAAATAATCCCTTTAATCCGGGAAAGGATGAAATCCTTAACCGAGGTTGCCGATATCACCTCGTATTTCTTCCAGGACCCGACGCCCGGCAGGGAGATATTAATCCCCAAGAAAATGGATTTGCGGCAGACTCTGCAAGTCTTGGAGGGAGCGGAAAAGGTTTTAAACACGGTTGGGGCCGACTTTAAGGAGAGCGAGCTGGAAACCGCTTTACGAAACCTGGCTCAGTCTCTCGGGTTGAATGACGGCCAGGTATTTATGCCGTTGCGGGTGGCCATTTCCGGCCGGACCGCCACCCCGGGAATATTTGAGACCATGCATGTTTTGAGGAAGGAAAGAGTGCTGGAAAGGGTAGGCAGGGCGATTCAAGTTTTGAAGTGAGAGATGTATGACTTCTGGCTCCCTATGTCTGACTTTTTGTATTTCCCCCCTGTTTTGAAATGAACTTCCGCTTGACTGCCCTTCGAATGGCTGTTATAATATAATATGCGTCTTGGGGGATCGTCTAGTGGTAGGACAACGGGTTCTGGCCCCGTCAGCGAGGGTTCGAGTCCTTCTCCCCCAGCCAAATTAGAAGCTAGAGACTAGAGGCTAGAAACTGGAAACTAAATGATCCGGCCTCCGGCTTCAAGCATCCAGTATCCAGATGGTCCTATCGTCTAGAGGCCTAGGACACCGCCCTCTCACGGCGGAGACACGGGTTCGAATCCCGTTAGGACTACCAAAAACACTAACACCAGCTAAAAGCTGGTTTTTTGTTTTCCTTCCGAAGCTAAATTAGCTTAAAAAATGGGTAAAAAAATAGCAGGGCGTGGTACTTGAAAGGGTCAAAAAATGACTTCGCCCTCTATGAAAACCCATAGGGCGTGGAACTAAACAAACTCCTGTTCGAAAAAATTCGAGAGGAGTTTTTATTATGCCAAAAACGACACGTCAATCAAAGGAAACCCCAGTTAAATCAATTCCTTGGAAGGAGTGGCTTGAGCTTTTCCTGCTTCACCGTAAGGCCCAGGGGTTAGCGGAACGAACTTTAAAGGATTATCAGTATCATGTGCATATTCCGGCGCAAACTGGACAGTGATTCCGGGTGAAAGTGGACACCGAATACCATTGCCCCCGCCGCGGAACGCTCCTGAGACCCCTCCCCGAAAAAGCCATTATCAAACAGCCTGCCCTAAATGCGGCGCTAAGGGGTTGAGGGTGGGGGAGGAATTGTATTGGGATTGAGGCTAATCTAATCCTTTCTTTCCTTTCCACCTCTAAGACCGCATTAAACACCACATTTCTTTATGATATAAAGCTAAAGCTTTAATACTGGTTTTAACCGGTAAGGTCTTTGCCGGCCATGAGTTTTAACTCGTGGCGGAGCGAAAAACAGAGACCGGTAAGGAAAAATTTGCTTGCCTTATAATTTCCGCCCACGGATTTCGGCGGCGACTTACTTTTTGCGCGACCAAAAAGTTCGTTCCGCCCACCGCCTTTCTTCCAGGCGGTCGGGGTCTTTAAGCAAGCCTTTTTACACCCCGATTCTTAGAAAAACGAAACCGACACTCAGAGAATCAAAGCCGACTCTAAAAGACTTAAAACCGACACTCAGAGACCCGAAACCGAATCTAAAAGACTCAACGCCGACACTCAGAGACCCGAAACCGAATCTAAAAGACTCGACGCCGATTCTCAAAGACTCGAAGTCGACTCTCAGAGACTCAAAACCGACTCTCAAAGACTCGACGCCGATACTCAGAGACTCAATGTCAACTCTCAGAGACTCGGTATCAACTCTCAAAGACCCAAAAATAAACCCTCCCCTGGATTTGAAATCAATCACAGGGGAGGGCGGCGTTTAAAGCCGGATAATTAAATTATTCTTCCTTAGTGGCGGGAAGATCAGCGACCCGGAATAAGCCTCGCTTCCCGCCAGCATCATAGTGTCCGCGAGCGCTCCGGTAATCTGCAACAAAGGCTGATATAGGGAGCAAATCAACTCCACCGCGTATTTCGGCCACATCCGGACACTGATTCCGGGAACATCCGGACAGCGTTTCGGAATTATCCGGACAGAATAACGGCACATCCGGACACCTTGTCGAGTTAATAAAACATTTGGTACTCTTTAATCAGAATGATTAAAGGGGGCCAACGATGAGGAGGCTGGACATGCTAAAAGCAAGAGAAATTTTAAGACCAAAAACATGAATTACAACTATCCCTAAGAGAAATCGGCCAAGCCTGTAATTGTGGTAAAACCACTGTTGCTGAAGTACTTGGACGAGCTGAAAAAGCCGGTATCACGTGGCCGATTGAACTCAGCGACAAGCAATTAATGTCAATGCTTTATCCCCCAATGGAAAGTAAGAACTCCCCGCCAGAACCCGACATTGCGTATGTATTCCGTGAGATGAAGAAAAAGAGTGTCACACTGATGCTTTTATGGGAGGAATACAAAGAAAAACACCCCAACGGAATCATGTATACCCAATTTTGCGACCGGTATCGGAATTTCAAAAAAGATAACCAAATCTCCATGCACAAAGAACATAAAGCCGGCGAAGAAGTGGAAGTCGATTGGGCAGACGATACCATGTCCTATGGATTTGCCGTCCGGATAAACCGGAATATGCATCGACCTCGAAATTTGGGGATCGGAATTCAATACAATAATAGAAAACGGCCGGGTTTGGGGAACCCTCTAAATGTTTTACCAAAATTTATGCTTGACAAATAGCGTAAAATTTGATAATTTTTATACCACATTTAAAAATTATTAATGCGTTGATAGGGAAAACACGCTGCGAATGCGTACTTAGAGAGCTGTTGGTTGCTGAAAAACAGCACGTCAAGCAGGTTGTGAACTCACCCTTGAGCAGTCAGCCGAAAAACGGCGGCTGTTACGGCAGCCGCGACAAGTAAGCGCGACCGGTTTCTCGCCGTTATTACGAGAGGGCATTAGTTTTAGAATTGATGCTTAAAGTGGGTGTATTTACTACACCAATAAGAGTGGTACCACGGGAGTATAAGCTTTCGTCTCTTGCAGAAATGCATAGGGACGAAGGCTTTTTTTATGATCTGCTCAAAAAGGAACAAGCGGGTGTATCAATAAACCGTAATTTAAGGGGAGGTTATTATGAAAATTGCTTTTTCAACCCTTGGTTGCCCTGATTTCGATTGGACTGAAATCTATTCAATGGCTAAGGATCTTGGTTTTGACGGTATTGAAATCCGTGGATTGGGTCAAGAAATCTTGGCGGTAAAAGCGCAACCTTTCACCGAAAACCAATTGCCCCAGACCTTGAAGAAGCTTTCCGAGTTACGCCTGGAAATACCTTGCCTTTCTTCAGGCTGTTGTCTGAAATTCGGCGAACAGGCGCAGCAAAACTATGAAGAAATTATGCAGTATATTACATTGGCCGCCAAACTCGGCACACCGTATATCCGTATCCTGGCTGATCTTGAGCCGCAGCCCGAAGGGGATGTTGATGACGGAGTGGTACTGGCCGCTTTGAAACGCCTAATCCCGGTTGCCGAAGAAAATGGTGTCACCTTATTGGTTGAGACTAACGGTGTCTATTCCGACACAGCCCGTCTGTGTAAACTGCTGGACCAAGCGGCGAGCGACGCGGTGGCCGCCTTGTGGGATATCCATCATCCTTACCGCTATGCGGGAGAAACACCCGGCAAGACTGTGCAGAATCTCGGCGCTTATATTAAATATGTGCATGCAAAAGATTCAGTAATGGAGAACGGCAAGGTTCAATACCGCATGATGGGCGAGGGAGACCTGCCCATCGATGACATTATGCTGGCTCTGCGCTCAATTAAATACGAAGGTTACATTTCTTTGGAATGGGTCAAACGCTGGGCGGCGGATCTCGATGATGCGGGCGTTGTTTTTCCGCACTTCGTGGAGTTTATGGGCCGCTATAGTAAAAAAAGCGCCACTAGGGGCCGTTTGTTCGATAATAACGCCAAAACCGGCAAATATGTCTGGGAGAAGGATATTCTTATCGATCTGACTTTTCCGCAGGTCCTTGACAGGATGGTGGAAGAGTTTCCCGACCAGTACGCCTTCCGTTACACGACCTTGGATTACACCCGGACCTATTCCCAATTCAGGGACGATGTTGACACTTTTGCCCGATCATTGATTGCGCTCGGAGTCAAACCGGGTGACCATGTAGCGATCTGGGCCACCAACGTTCCCCAGTGGTTCATCACCTTCTGGTCGGCTACTAAAATTGGCGCTGTTTTGGTCACGGTGAACACCGCCTACAAGATTCACGAGGCGGAATATTTGCTCCGCCAGTCGGATACCCATACTCTAGTGATGATCGACGGTTTTAAGGACTCCGATTATGTCGGGATTATTAAGGAAATCTGCCCGGAACTGGAAACCGCCGAAGCCGGAAAGCCGCTTCATATTAAACGTCTGCCTTTCTTGCGCAATATCATCACTATAGACTCTAAACAAAAAGGTTGTCTGACATGGGATGAGGCCATCGCCATGGCGGAAAGAGTGCCGGTGGAGGAGGTTTACCGCCGCGCGTTTTCCATCAACAAACACGATGTCTGTAATATGCAATACACCTCGGGAACCACCGGTTTTCCCAAGGGCGTTATGCTCACTCATTACAATGTGGTCAATAACGGCAAATGCATCGGCGATTGCATGGATTTCTCCACGGCCGACCGCCTGATGATTCATGTGCCGATGTTTCATTGTTTCGGGATGGTGCTGGCCATGACCGCCGCCATGACCCATGGGGTCACCATGTCTCCGATACCATATTTTTCGCCCAAGCTGTCGCTGGATTGCATCAACCGGGAGAAAATCACTTGTTTCCATGGGGTTCCCACCATGTTCATCGCCATGCTGGAACATGAGGACTTTCCGAAGACTGATTTCTCCTACATGAGAACAGGGATTATGGCCGGCAGTCCGTGTCCGGTCAAAGTGATGCAGGACGTGGTCGACAAGATGAACATGAAGGAGATTACGATTGTCTTCGGCCAAACCGAGTCCTCGCCCGGATGTACCCAAAGCCGTGTTGATGATTCGCTTGAATTGCGGGTCAACACGGTCGGCCGGGCGCTTCCCGGTGTGGAATGCAAGATCGTCGATCCTAAAACCGGAGAGGATTTACCGGATAATGTCGATGGGGAGTTTGTGGCCCGGGGCTACAATATCATGAAAGGCTATTACAAAATGCCTGAGGCGACTGCGGCCGCCATTGATGAAAACGGTTGGCTGCACACCGGCGACCTGGCGAGGCGCGACGAAAACGGGTATTATAAAATCACCGGACGGATCAAGGATATGATCATTCGCGGCGGCGAGAATATTTATCCCAAGGAGATCGAGGATTTCATCTATACCCATCCCAAAGTGAAAGACGTTCAAGTCATCGGCGTCCCCGACAAACAGTACGGCGAGGAGATTATGGCCTGCGTTATCTTGAAGGACGGCGTTACCATGACTGTCGACGAGTTGAAAGAGTATGTCCGTTCACACATGGCAAAGCATAAAACTCCGCGTTACGTTGAGTTTGTCACTGAGTTTCCGATGAATGCGGCCGGGAAAATTATGAAATACAAAATGCGGGAACAGGCCGTGGAAAAGCTGGGTCTGCAAGCCGAGAGCCGGATTGTTACCGCCTGATAAAAAAGTATCCAATGGGCGGAGCGAAAAAGTCTCCGCTCTTTTCTTTTATTGGGACTTTGTTAAGGAGACCTGTTCAGGGTAATCGAGGAAGGTTTCCAGCTTTCTTTTTAGAGGATTTCCATGATATACCGCGAAAAGAATTAATCATAAACAACAAAGGAGTCCGGCATGGCCAAAAAAGTAACCGCTTTTATCGGAAGCCCCCGTAAATTGGAGACCTATCAAGTAGTCCAGGAGTTCGAAAAAGATCTTAAGCAGTATGGTGATATTGATTTTGAGTACGTGTTTTTAAAAGATGTCGACCTTCAGAACTGTAAAGGCTGTTTTAACTGCCTTTCCAAGGGCGAAGAATACTGTCCTTTAAAGGATGATTTAAGTCTGCTCTTACGGAAAATGGATGAATCCGATGGGGTGATTTTCGCCACCCCCAATTATTCGTTGAATGTAACGGCGCTTATGAAGAATTTCTTTGACCGGCTGGCTTTTTTATTTCACCGGCCCCGGTTTTTCCGGAAAACCTCAATCGGTATCGTAACCCAGGGGGTATACGGAGGAAAAGAGATCGTTAAATATCTGGATCAGGTGGGGGAGTGGTGGGGGTTTAAGATCACTAGGGGTTTTTTTGTCACCACCATTTCTCCCCGGACAGCGGCTGAACAGGAAGCGGTCCTAAAAAAGACAGCCACAGCGGCGGCCAAGTTTTATCAAAAATTAAATACCCAAAAAACTAAAGCACCGTCTTTGTTTCGTTTTTTCATCTTCCGAATGGTCCGATCGATGTATTACGCAAATCCGGACCCGAAGTCAAGAGATTATCGCTATTTCCGGGATCAAGGCTGGCTTCAATCCGACTACTATTATCCCGTTTCGCTCGGATTGTTCCGGAGAGGCTTTGGTAAAATTGTTGATTGGATGGGAAGGGAAATGGGCGTTCGCAGAAGGAACGCACTTCTCAAGGAATGATAAACATGGCGGATCCCGACTTAAAATACACCAAGGTTATAGAAGGGATTTTTTTAGAACGGCCCAACCGTTTTGTAGCCAGAGTACTGATCTGTGGCAAGGAAGAACGGGTCCATGTGAAAAATACCGGCCGCTGCCGGGAGATCCTGCTGCCGGGGGCCAAGGTATATCTGGAAGAGCGCTCTAACCCCAACTGTAAACTGCGTTATTCTTTGATAGCTGCCCTTAAAGGGGATTGTTTGATTAATATCGACTCTCAAGCTCCTAATGCGGTTGTGAAGTCAGCATTAATGAGAAATAAAATCAGCGCGATTCCGGATCTCCAAGTGTTACATCCGGAAATAAACTTTGCTAGTTCCCGCTTTGATTTTTATTATGAGACAAATTCCCAAAAGGGATTTATTGAGGTTAAAGGCGTTACTCTCGAAAAAGACGGGATAGCCTTGTTTCCGGATGCCCCAACCGAGCGTGGGACGAGACATTTACGGGAATTGATCTTGGCCACTTATCAGGGTTATCGATGCGCGGTGATCTTTCTAATCCAACTGGGAGGAGTCGATTACTTCAGACCGAACCGGGAGATGGATGGCGAATTTGCGCTGGCTGTTGAAGAAGCCGCTGCGGCGGGGGTAAAGATTCTGGCTTATGAGTGTAAAGTTTCGCCCGGAGAATTGGTTTTAACCAATCAAATCAGGGTATGCCTCGGGCCGGAGAGTTTTTTCTTAAACCATTGACCCCCGGGGCCGATAATAATTACATAAAGCAGCTAAGACTGGGTTCCGGGTGGTCGGTAAAAGTCTAATGAGAGGGGACAGCGATGAAAACAATTGTTATCTACAAATCCAAAACCGGCTTTGTCAAACGTTACGCGGAATGGATAGCCCGGGAGCTATCAGCGGATATCTTCGAAGCTTCCCGGGTGACGCCGGATCAGTTTGCCGCTTACGACACCGTGATTTACGGAGGCGGGTTGTACGCCGCCGGTATTAATGGAATAAAGTTAATAACACTAAATCTGGACAGGCTTAAAGGTAAGAAAGTTGTTATCTTTGCAAGCGGGGCCTCGCCAGCCACAGAAGAGGCTATTAATGACGTTATAAATAAAAACTTTACCGCCGGGCAGTTGAAACAGATTCGTTTCTTTTACTTGCGTGGAGGATTTGATTACAGCAAGTTGAAGCTGGTGGATAAAATACTGATGACCTTGTTAAAATGGAAGCTTAAACGGAAAAAGGACTTGACGCCGGATGAAAAAGGGATGCTCCATGCCTACGAAAAGCCGGTGGATTTCACTAACCAAAAGAATATTAAGGACTTGATCGCCTATGTCCGCCAGTGAATATCGGCAAAGCCGGAAAATAGTGAAATATCGACTTGATGAAAAAAATTTTTACGGGGCGCCCCATGAGTTTTGAAAACAAAATTTCTGTAGTAACCGGCGGAGCGGCTGGAATCGGCCTTTGCATCGTCAAGGAATTTGCCGGAAATGGAGCAAAGGTGGCTTTTATTGATTTAAACAAAACCGCCGGGGAAAAAACCCTGGCTGAGATAGGAGGAAACCGCGGCGGGGGACTCTTTTATTGGGGTGATATTGCCGAAAAAGCAGTGTTGGAGAACTTCGCCGCCCAAGTCATTGAAAAATACGGCCGGGTCGATTATCTGATCAATAATGCCTGTTTAACCCGGAAGGGGATTATCTCCGGCTGCGATTATGATGATTTTACTTATGTTTTAAAAGTAGGGGTAACCGCCCCCTATATGCTGGCCAAGTTGTTTCGGGATCATTTCAGCCCTGGCGGGGCTATTGTCAATATCTCCTCAACCAGGAGTCTGATGTCTCAGCCGGATACCGAGAGTTACACCGCAGCCAAGGGTGGAATTTCCGCTTTGACCCATGCTTTAGCCATTAGTCTCGCCGGTAAAGTTCGGGTTAACAGTGTCAGCCCTGGTTGGATCGATGTCAACGCCAACTATGATGATGATTTTGAGCGTAAACACAGCCGCACCGATAAGTACCAACATCCGGTCCACCGGGTCGGGAAGCCGCTTGATATTGCCAAAGCCGTAATGTTCCTATGCGATGAGGAAAACGGATTTATTACTGGTCAAAATATTACCATAGATGGCGGCATGACCAGGCAAATGATTTATAGCGGGGATTATGGGTGGGAATATAGAGAGCCTTAAGGAAGAACAACCCGCTAAAAACTCACTGATTTAATTTAGGTTTTTTTATAGAATGCATTTTTTATGAAAGAATTTTGGAGGGGATTACTATAAAACAGGTTTATGCCCCAGGATGCGCGCTTATGATCTATAAACCAGAGCTGGCTAAAGAAGTATTGAAGTTCTTGAATACCAATTTAGGCTGTATTTCCGAACATCTTATTTGTTGCCGGCATGAACCAAAACTCGAAAGCGGCACGCGGGTAATAAATACCTGCGCCGGTTGTGACAGGAGATACCGGGAACTTTATCAAGGCATATCCACAATATCCCTTTGGGAAATATTAGCCGACAACAAAACCTTTCCTTTTCCCGACTACGACGGTATCGAAATGTCCATCCACGATGCCTGTCCCACCCGCACCGAGGATAGAGTACACTCGGCAATCAGAAAACTCCTGGGAAAAATGAATATCAAAATTAGGGAACCGAAAAATACCCGCACCGAAGCAATCTGTTGCGGCGATAGTTTTTACGGTGTTTTGCCGGATGAACAAGTCAAAGCGCAAATGAAAAAACGCGCCGAGGAAATGCCCTGTGATAATGTAGTGGTTTACTGTGTTTCTTGTGTGAAAGCAATGCATATCGGAGGGAAAAAACCACGTTATCTGGTGGATTTATTGTTTGGAGAGACCACCGAGATCGGCATATTTGAACCCCAAGCCTGGCACGAAGAACTCCAACAATTTATTGATCAGCATTAATCAGGAGAAAACTTGAACCGCGAGTGCTCGTGTATACACCGACGATTATGCTTTTCCCCATACATGAAACTTTCGATTTCAACAGGATTCAATTCACTTTACCAGTGGTATCAATGAACCGTATCCCTCTTTTTCCATCTCGGCCAGGGGAATAAAACGAAGCGCCGCGCTGTTGATGCAGAAACGCAAGCCGCCTTGGTCCGGGGGACCGTCCTTAAATACATGTCCTAGATGACTATCACCGACCCGGCTCCGGGTTTCGATACGCTCCATGCCGAAACTGCGGTCGTTCCGGTAATTCACTACCTCCGGATCAATGGGTTTAGTGAAACTGGGCCAGCCGCAACCGGAATCGAATTTATCCTTGGAGCTGAATAAGGGCTCTCCGGTGGCCACATCCACATATATACCGGGCTCATGATGGTCCCAATAGGAGTT
>JBLNCU010000141.1:0-61046 GCA_050260935.1 Bacillota bacterium | reverse complement strand
TGGCCTCGTTAACCACCCGGACTAGCTGTTTCGTTGGTATATGCAGCTCTAAGTCTATTGGCAACATCAGTTGGTTTGGTTGATAGTCTTTAAAGGTGACTTGTTGGTGCTTTTTCTTTATCATACCTATATTTTAGCATGTTTTTGCATCTATTTGTATTTTTGGGACAGCCCCGCAGGGGGTGAGTTCACTTTCGAAATCCGGGATAAACCCTCCCCTGGATTTAAAACTAATCTCAGAGGAGGGTCGCTTTTAAAACCGGATAAAATTTAAACTATTCTTCCTTAGTGGCGGCGGTCTCTTTTTTCACTTTACCCGGGAAACGGGCCGGGAGATCTTTATAAATCGTCTCCGCCTTTTGAACCTTGGAGCGCATCGCCTCGCGGGCCGGGCTATAGAAGATCAGCGACCCGGAATAAGCCTCGCTTCCCGCCGGCATCATGGTGTCCGAGAGCGCTTCGGTAATCTGCAACAAGGGTTGATAGATGGAGGGTTGGCCCGCCTTAATTATTTCTCCCTAAAAACCTCAAGAAAACCAGTAAAATGACCGATTAATATTAGTGGCGCCTCAGTAACGAAGGATTAAAATTAAGCTGAAAAAGGACTGAGAGAGCACTAAACGGGCTAAGTTAGACCGGTTTTTGGTTTTTGATAAAACGACCCGTTAAGAAGAGGTTATTTTATAGATTTAGAAAGAGGAGTGGCCATAAAAATGAGCAGCAGCGATGGGACTAAAATTAAAAGTTTAAAAACGAAGTTACTGGTATTTGTAGTGATCGGAACATTGATACCGGGCTTCGTTTTATTATGCGGCAATTATCTTACCATTGCCAGGGTTAGCGACGTTTCCTACCGTATAGTCAGTGAACAGTTTTCGGAGGAGGTTAAAAAAAGGCTTAAATATTCCGTCCAAGCGGAGATCTCCTCTCTCGAGGCTTATTATAACGAAAAAAGCGGAACCATACCCGATGAAGAACTGTTGGAATCAGTCAAAAATCAACTGCGGAACAGTAAATACAGCGACGCCGGTTATTTTTTCGCGCTTAGTTATGACGGAACCACGCTGGTTAGCCCGAATAACGATGAAGGAGTGAACAACTGGGACCTGGCCGACCGGCAGGGGAAAAAATTTATCCGGGCATTGATTAAAGCAGCCCGGGACGGCGGAGGATTTGTGGACTATATATGGAAAAATCCGCAATCAAATAAATACGAAGCTAAATTGACCTATGTTGCCCCGATGCGCCTTGGCGGCATAGAATTGGCGGTGGGAACCGGAACCTACCAGCCGGAGCTTTCCGCCAAAACAGATCTTCAGGCTGAAATTACCCGGAGCAGTTTAATGATGTCCTGGTGGGTTCTTCTGCTAAGCCTGCTGATTGCGGTCATAGTTTGGTTCATTATCAACCGGCAGATCCGGAAATCAGTTAGCGGGCCGGTAGGCAAGATACTAACCGGAATTAAAAGGATGGCTAATGGGGATTTTACCGGGAGTATTCATGTTTACTCCAATGACGAAATCGGCGAAATCGCCAAGGAATTGGATTTAATGAGCAGTAACCTTTCGGAACTAGTGACCAGGGTTTTAGAAATGACCAGGCAGGTTAAGGAGGCCTCCCGGGAGATAGCCTCGGGCAATCAGGACCTTTCAAAGCAGACACAGGAACAAGCGGCCACTCTGGAAGAGATTGCGGCCGCGATTGAAGAGATTAATTCATCAATCATTCAGGCCTCAATGAATTCCAGTAAAACACAGGAACTGTCCCACTCGACCCTGGAAGAGGTAAAGAACGGGGAAAAAACGATTCAAGCGACCTATGCCGCGATGGAACAAGTCTCCGCCAGCAGCAAGCAGATTGTCGAGATTATTAAAGTCGTTAATGATATCGCTTTTCAAACCAATCTGTTGGCTTTGAACGCCGCGGTGGAGGCGGCGCGCGCCGGTGAACAGGGACGGGGTTTCGCCGTGGTCGCGGTGGAGGTAAGGAATTTAGCCAGGAGGGTGGCGGAGTCCTCGAAAGAAATAGAACAGCTAATTAAGGAAGAGGTCGAACGGGTGGAGAAAGGAAGCTCCTTGGTTTGGCAATCTTCGGAAGTGCTTCAGCGGATCGTTTTAAATACTAAGCAAACCTCGGATATGGTGGCTGAAGTAGCCGCCACCCTGAAAGAGCAGACTACAGCCGCCGAGCAGATTCAAGCTTCCGTTGAACAATTAAATTTGGCAACTCAGCAAAACGCCGCTATGGTTGAAGAAATAGCCGCCTCCAGCGCTTTATTAAACGGGGAGGCCAATAATCTCAATGAAACTGTCAACCGTTTTAAAGTTACCGAGGGAGGGACCGGGAAAAATTCGTTCAAGCCAGCCAAAACAAGTTTGCCTGCCAGTAAGCCGGCTGTCAATGAACCGGAATTTTTGGGGGATGATTGGGAGAAGTTTTGATTGGAAAGTGAGAAGTGGGAAATAAGAAATGAGAAATTGAAAGTTGATTGTTAAGGCCTATAAAGACTAATTTTATTTAACAAAAGCGGGCTCCTTTTTTAGGGGCCTTTTTTACAGCTGCCACAAGGCCACCAGTATCAGAACAACTCCGGGGATTAGCCCAAATTTGCCGTTGGTTAACTTAGCCGAACCATTGACCCCCAGTTTAGCCCCGGCGACAAACATCATAATTTCCACCAGTTTAAAGAGGAAGACCGTTAGAAAAATAGGGAACCCCGCCATCGCCAATGCCAAGGCTTCAGTAAAATCATCCACCCCCAAAGCGATTCCGATATAAAGAGCTTCCCAATTTTGAATAGCTGCAGTCCATTTGGCAAAGGAATTTTTCTCCAGGAGGTGGTTTTGGTTGGAACCGGCCCGAGCCCGGTAAATATAATGGCCGCCTAGAACCGCCAAAAAAAAGGCGCTGGCATATTCGGGAATAGGGGCGGCGAATAATGTAAGCATGAGATTACCGAGGTTCATGGAGAGAAACATCGAGACGGTTGAACCTAGAGTGATAAGAGCCATTGACTTTATAGTAATTTTGGTTTTACGCAGCCCGAAGGCTGCTCCAACTACCAAATCATCGATACTTAGGGAGATAGCTAAGCAAAAAAGGACTGAAAGCTTGATAAAATTCATAAAATAGACCTCCCCGGGCAACGTTTAACCGGAATTTCAAAACCTTTTCTGATATCAGTATGATGCCGCATTGGCAGTCATCCGGCAGATGTTGGAGGAATTCATCCGGCGCTTCGCGCCGCTCCTCTCTTCCGTAGAAAAGAGGGTGGAGTTAAGTTCATTTTCGAAATCCGGATTTAAAATACGGATAAGGGCAGACTCACGGTAGAGGTTCTTCCAATTTACCATATGTAATAATCGGCTCAACTGTGACTTAACTTCCACGGATGGAAGTTAGTTCGGCGAAACAGGTTCTGGCTAGGGAAGGCCAACTCCAGGCGGGGGCTGGTTGCCGGAAGCCGGGTGGTAAGACGAACTTCCTTATTCCGGGATTCTTCCCAATTTTCGAATATGAGCGGCAGGATTTTGGCTAAGAATGTCAAATTTTTATAAAAAAATAATTTATCTTTCTAAGACCATCACCCCAAAATATACTGTAAGGAGGAGTAACATGAAATTCTTTGATAAAAACAACTGGTTAAATCTGATCATTACTTTAACCGGGTTTTACTCTGTCTTCTCGATAATGCAGATCATTATGGGGAGGTTTGGAGCGCGTGTTGTAGCGGCTACACCTGCTGCCAGCCACCTGACCGGAAATTATTATTGGCTGGTATCCTTCGCGGTGGCTTTAATTTTAGCTTTGGTACTGGCGATCTGTTTTTGTAAGCCGAGAACGCCGCTTTTTGTTTTTATCGGTGTTCTGCTAGGCGGTGTGCTGGGTTTGTATTATCCTTTGTACACGGCTATTATAAATTTGGACCACAGTTTCCGGACTGAGGGACTGGCGGCAACCTACAAACTCCTGCCGCATCTGGTGGTCCTGGTTGGAGCTTTGATAGCGCTTTATTTTGCCTGGTTAAGCAATAAACTAAGTAAGACTGAGTGATTATCTTTAAAACGAATTTTCGGCAAGGCCCGGGGCATGTATCCGGGCCTTTAGCTAATCCCGTCCGCTTCTCTCAAGGCGTTTCAGACCGGAACAGTTCTTATGGCTAATTCATAAGATGCTTTGTATATTGGAACAGCGGTTGCTGGAATCAATTTTTTAATCAAGATCCAGACAAAGGAGAATGAAGATGGGATTGAAATTCGACTCCGGGAAATGCAACGGCTGCGGCAAATGCGTGGACATTTGTCCGGGAGATTTGCTTTTTATCAATCAAAGCGGGAAGTCTGCCATCAGAAATCAGGCGGAATGTTGGGATTGCATGGCTTGTGTCAAAACGTGCCCGGCCGGCGCCTTGGAAACGAGACTGCCCTTTTGTTTAGCGGATTATGGGGCTAGTTTGAAACCAGAGGTCGGAACAGAGGAGATTCGCTGGGTTTGTAAGCACCCCGATGGTGAAATTGAAGTTTTTACTATACCCCGCGGGTAATGAACAAGAGTGAAAATTTTTTACCAGATGAAAACAGCAGGTAAATGTGTGTTTGTAAAAGGATGGAAAACTTGCCCTCCTTCTTTTTTTTATGTTATACTCTTAATAAAACTGATGATATTAGTATTGCATTAATATAAAATAACATTACTGAGGGGGGAAAGGGTTGGAGGTTTTAGCTAAAGAGGTATTAGCCCCGAAGATAGTCAAATTGGTGGTCAAGGCTCCAGGAATCGCCGCCAAGGCTCAACCGGGCCATTTTGTTGTGGTTCGCCTTAACGAACAGGCCGAAAGAATTCCGCTGACTATCGCCGATTATGACCGGAATCAGGGAACTATTACTTTAGTCATTCAGGAGGTTGGCAAGAGCACCGCCATGATTAACCGGTTAGAACCCGGAGATTTTTTTGCCGATATTTTAGGACCCTTGGGAACACCGTATCCCATCGGGAAAATCGGCACGGTAGTCGGGGTTGCCGGCGGGTTGGGAGCGGCGCCTTTGTATCCGAAGGTAAAAGCCTTGCGTGAAGCCGGTAATAAAGTGATTATCATTTTGGGAGCCCAGCGCCGGGAGTTATTGATTTTAATGGATGAGTTGAAAGCGGTAAGTGACCAGTTTATAGTAGCCACTGACGACGGAAGTTTCGGGGTGCACGGTCTGGTGACTGAACCGCTTCGCGAGATCCTAAGCAAGGAGAAAGTGGACGAGGTCATTGCCATTGGCCCGGTTCCGATGATGGACGCCTGTGTCAAAGTGACCAAGGAGTTTAAGGTGAAAACCGTAGTCAGCCTGAACGCGGTGATGGTTGACGGCACCGGAATGTGCGGTGGCTGCCGGGTTACCGTGGGCGGCCAGAGCAAGTTTTGCTGTGTCGACGGCCCTTCTTTTGACGGTTGGGCGGTGGATTTCGCGGAACTACGCCAAAGACAACGTTATTATAGCGAGCAAGAGAAAAGAGCTTATCAGGATTACCAGGAAGGAATGGAGGGATGCCGATGCCGCGCCAAGTAATGCCCAAGCAGGAACCGCAGGTCCGAGGGAAGAACTTTCAAGAAGTAGCGTTGGGTTATACGCCAGAACAAGCGCAAACCGAAGCCTCCCGTTGCTTGAATTGCAAAAAACCTTTTTGCATGCAAGGATGTCCGGTGGAAGTTGAAATCCCCAGTTTTATCGCTAAAATTAAAGCGGGCGATTTTTTAGGGGCCGCCGCTAAAATCAAGGAGAAAAACAGCTTGCCGGCAATCTGCGGACGGGTCTGTCCGCAAGAGTCGCAATGTGAAAGCCAATGCATTTTGGGGAAAAAAGGCGAGCCAGTGGCCATCGGCGCTTTGGAACGTTTCGTCGCCGACCAGGAAGCTGCGGCGGCAAAAATTGAGGTCCCGCAGATTAAAAAGTCGGGTTTTAAGGCGGCCATCATCGGTTCAGGGCCTTCCGGGTTGACCTGCGCCGCTGATTTGGCTTTGCAAGGGTTTGACGTAACAATTTTCGAATCATTACATGAAGCAGGCGGGGTATTGCAATACGGAATTCCTCAATTCCGGCTCCCTAAGGACATTGTAGCCCGGGAAGTTGATTATATTAAAAAATTGGGAGTAAAGGTCGAGACCAGCGTTTTGGTTGGGCAAACGGTCACGGTGGCCGAATTACTGGCCCAGGGTTTTGACACTATCTTTATCGGTACCGGAGCCGGATTACCATATTTCCTCAATATTCCCGGTGAGAATCTCAATGGGGTATATTCGGCCAACGAATTTTTAACTAGAGTCAATCTAATGAAAGCGTACCGTTTCCCGGAGTATGCCACTCCGGTTAGAGTGGGGGAACGGGTGGCCGTTGTGGGCGGCGGAAATGTCGCCATGGATTCGGCCCGGACTTCGCTCCGGCTAGGCGCCAAAGAGGTATATATAGTTTACCGCCGTTCGCGGACCGAGTTGCCGGCCAGGAAAGAAGAGGTTGAGAACGCCGAAGAGGAAGGCATCATCTTTAAATTACTCCACAATCCCACCCGGATCATCGGGAACGACAAGGGCGAAGTGGCGGCCATTGAATGTATCCGGATGGAACTGGGCGAGCCCGATGCCAGCGGCCGGCGGCGCCCGGTCGAAATTCCGGGTTCCGAATTTCAGTTTCCGGTGGATAATGTAGTTGTGGCGATCGGTCAGGGTCCGAACCCAATTTTGCTCCGGACAACAGCCGGTTTAGCCTTGAATAAACGCGGTTATATTGAGGCTGACCCGGAAACCTTAGCCACCAGTATTCCGGGCGTTTACGCCGGAGGGGATATTGTTACCGGGGCCGCTACGGTTATTGCGGCGATGGGCGCCGGCAAGATTGCCGCCCGGCAGATGGCGGAGTATTGCCGAAAGAAAAACGCCAAGGTAGGTTAATATAAGAATAAAAACTCCGGTAAAGGGCCGGAGTTTTTGGTATCAAGTATCCTTTTGGGGAGGTTTTTCGGAACGTTCCTGGTCTCGTAATCCCCGGTAACAGCGGCTTACCCGTTTTGTATAGGAGCGGCCGATCCGCATCATCTCCCGGAGGCTGCGGTTTGTCCCAACGTTATAAGCGGTGATGGCTTTTTCGACATTTCCATGGAAGAAATCAAGTAATCCGGAGAAGTGTTTGACTCCGGCTTCCAGTGTATCACGCCAATCCCGGAAGTCCCCAGTCTTTAAAATGCGGAAGGTCCCCGGCATTACCTGCATTAAGCCACGCTCGCCCTTTTTTCCCACCGCTTTGACATTATACTGTGATTCGACATAACAAATTGAAGAGATTAAGTTCACATCAACTCCGTAAACCCTTGATTGATAATCCATGTTATAAACCAATTCATTCAAATGTTCCCGCGGTAAAGGTTTCAGCCCGATTTTTCGGCGTTTTTCATCAATATGCTTCTTAATCCGCTCTGCCTGGTCGTAAACTTCCTCGATTTTTTGGATCTTTTCATTTAATGACTGAATCTCTTGCAGCTTGGTGTCGAAGAGCTCCATCTGGGCTTTTAACGAATCGACGTCTTCACCGCCTTCAGTGATCAAGCGGCTGAGGACGTTTAACCTTTCTTGAGCAGCTTGTAACCTTATTTGGATGGTATAGAGAAAAAAGGCCATTGATCCGGTGATTAGAGTTAATACGATAACCAAACTTATAAGGACCGTATTGAATTGGCGTATCTTCATTGTGATTCTCCTTTTACCGGGAATTCATTTTCATCCCGGAATTAAACGGTTTCACCGGCTTTTAAGCCGGAGGTTTAAATAAAAAGCCAGTACATTACTGTACCGGCGTAATTTAATAATCTTTAAATAGTGGTCCCTCCCTGAAATATATTTCAATTCCGCGACATCCATTTTGTCACGGAATTATTGTTCATTTATAAATATCGGCTGTTTAGCTCCTATTCTTAACATTAATTATACTTGGAAATAAATTTTTTGGCAACCAGAAAAAGGTTTTAGCAGGTTAATTTTGGGAAATCTATTTTTTGCCGGACAGAAAAAGGAATTCTTCGAGATTTGTCGAACAAATATTCGGTTGAACCGGTTGCGGAAAAAGGTATAATGTTTTAGGATAAAATGAAAGGGAGAAAAGCTTTCCCGATTTTTTGAGGTGGAGCGATTGACTAAAAAACTGGTGGTCCATTCAGAATACCAACCCAGCGGCGACCAGCCCCAGGCCATAGCGGAGCTGGTCAAGGGAATCCGGGAGGGTTACCGCGACCAGGTCTTATTGGGAGTAACCGGCTCGGGCAAGACTTTTACCATGGCTAAAATTATCGAGGAAGTCCAGATGCCGACGCTGGTTTTAGCCCATAACAAAACCCTGGCCGCCCAATTATACAGTGAGTTCAAGGAATTTTTTCCCGAGAACGCGGTGGAATATTTCGTGAGTTATTATGATTATTACCAGCCCGAGGCGTATGTCCCCCAATCCGATCTTTATATCGAGAAGGACTCCAGCCGGAACGATGAGATTGACCGGCTGCGTCACGCGGCGACTTCTTCACTTCTGCAACGGAAGGATGTGATCATTGTCGCTAGTGTTTCCTGTATATACGGGTTGGGCGATCCCGAGGATTACGAGGCGATGACCTTGTCGCTGAAATCAGGGGAGTTCAAGGACAGAAATCAAATCCTCCGGAGATTGGTCGGGATTCAGTACAGCCGTAATGATCTAGGATTCACCCGCGGCACCTTCCGGGTCCGGGGCGATGTTATCGAGATTATTCCGGTTTACGGGGAGAACATCATCCGGATCGAGCTATTTGGGGATGAGGTAGAGAAGATTATCGAGGTTGATCCATTAACCGGAGAAGTGTTGCAAAACCTGGAGGAGATAATGATCTACCCGGCCACCCATTATATCACCTCTGAAGAGAAGTTGAAGGCAGCCATGAGAGGGATTGAAGAAGAACTTGAGGAACGGTTGCGGTTCCTCCGGGGGAAAGATATGCTGCTGGAGGCCCAACGGTTGGAGCAGAGGACCCGTTTCGATCTAGAAATGATGATGGAGGTCGGGTTCTGCCAGGGAATTGAAAACTACTCCCGGCACCTGACCGGCAGAGGACCCGGGGAAGCGCCCGCCACTTTGCTGGATTATTTTCCTAAGAAATTTCTGATGTTTATCGATGAATCTCATGTCAGTATTCCGCAGGTAGGGGGGATGTACGCCGGGGACCGCTCCCGGAAAGAGACGCTGGTCCAGTATGGCTTCAGATTGCCGTCGGCCTTGGATAACCGCCCTTTGAAATTTGAGGAATTCGAGGAGCGGATTAACCAGGTTATTTATGTTTCGGCTACCCCCGGCCCTTATGAATTAAAACGGGCCAAACAAGTGGTGGAGCAGATTATTCGCCCCACCGGGCTGGTAGATCCGGAGATTACAGTTCGCCCGGTAAAGGGAGAGATCGATGATCTGATGGAAGAGATCAGGACCAGGGTGGAACGGAATGAACGGGTGCTGGTAACCACCCTCACCAAAAAAATGGCTGAAGACTTAACGGAGTACCTGGATGGGGTGGGGATCAAGGTCCGTTACCTCCACTCGGAGGTGAATACTTTAGACCGGGTGGTTATTCTCCGGGACTTGCGGCTGGGCAAATTTGATGTCCTGGTCGGCATCAATCTGCTGCGGGAAGGGTTGGACCTGCCCGAGGTAACCTTGGTGGCGATTCTCGACGCCGACAAGGAAGGTTTTCTCCGGTCGACCACTTCGTTGATACAGACAATCGGCCGGGCCGCCCGGAATGTCGATGGCAAAGTGATTATGTACGCGGATAAGATCACTGATTCGATGCGCCAGGCAATCAATGAAACCAACCGCCGCCGGGAGAAGCAGTTGAAATACAACGCCGAAAATGGAATTACGCCGGAGACAATCAAGAAAGCCGTCCGCGACTTGATTCAAGCCGAACAAGCCGCTGAAGACAGAGTAGCCTATGAGATTGAAAATAAACCGAACCTGTCTCCGGAAGAGATAAAAGTGAAAATCCGGGAGCTGGAGGTAGAAATGTTGAAGGCCGCCGCCGAATTAGCCTTCGAACGTGCAGCCGAACTCCGGGACGAGATGCGGAGCTGGGAAAAGTTGTTAAAGAATTAAACAATAACGGTTTGGTTCTTGAATATCGGGTTAAGTTAAAATTAACGGCAGTTAAGAAGCCGCCACGCCCATTTCAGCGGTAAGCCGTTCGCTTTGAACCCGTAAATCCCGGTAGTTTTGGGCAACCGCCATCTGTTCATGGTATCGTAATGCGCTCAGCGGTTCTAAATTATTGTGGAGGATATTAACAACGGTATTATCCAATTCGGACTTGTCAGCCATTTCCCGGATAATTCCAAATGCTTGCTCATTACTCATCCCTTGGCGATAAGGACGTTCCTCAGTCAGGGCTGTGAATAGATCAGCAACGGCCATGATACGCGATCCCAAGGGCAGTTCATTCGCTTGCAAGTGGAATGGGTAACCGGCGCCATTTAACCGTTCGTGATGGAGGGACGCCCAGGTATTAATCGTTTCAAATCCTTTTATTTTTTCTAGAGCCCGGTGAGTGTAATAAGCGTGGCTTTTAATGATATTATATTCCTTTCCGGTAAGTCCGGCGGGTTTATTCAAAATTTCATCCGGTATAGCCAGTTTGCCTAGATCATGAAGATATCCGGCTGATTTCATCATTAGGCATTCATCTTCGGAGAATTTTATGATCCGGGCCAAAGCCTCAGCGATAACCGCTACTCCGGAAGAATGAGTCGCAGTAAATGGACTGCGGAAATCGATGATATGGCATAACATCCGGCTTATTCCGGTAAAATCGTCAAATTTATTCTTTGGTGACATAGATCGCAGGTTCTCTTTGATTACGTTATTCCTTAAAGAGGAGGCGATATCCAACCAAAAATATTCTTTTTGGGCTATTTTCTTTAAGACCTTTACTAAGCTTGGTGAAAACATAATACCCGATTTTTCTTCAATTTTAGCCAGGACTGCCTGGGATTGCTGGACAGGGTCTCTCTCCTTATTAATTAAGACAACAACCCGATCGGCTAAGTGAAGAATAAGGCTTCCAAGGGGGACTTTTCCCTGATAGCACGGCAGGTTAATTTCATTCCAATACACATGATGATATTTTATAATCTCAGCTATTTTGGCCAAAGGATGATACTGTTTTAAGAGCAAGTAGCCTAGTACACTATGGTTCTGCCGGGCAGTGCCGTTTAAACCGAACTCGAGTTCGAAACTCTCCAGTCTTTCACCTAGAGAAAGGGCGCCTATATCGTGCAAGAGTCCCGCCAAAACTATTACCATTCGCTCGGCTTGACTCAACCGGAGTTCTTCGGCAATTTGGGAAGCGATATAAGCGACTTGCGAATGGTGATCAAACGTTTTGGGACTAATTAAATCGATAGTGGCGGAAATACTGTTGATTACTTGTAAAAATTGAGCGTTTAGTTTGGCGGTCATGTTTGTCTCCGGCACTGAGTTAAAAATATCCAGGATCTTTAATAAACTCCCAGGTTATTTAAAAAAGTTGAATAGCTCTTATCCATCAACATAATATGGTTTAACAGCCAATCTTTTAGAAAAATAAGAATATCATCGCTTAAAGCCTCCCCGTCGCTATTTAAATCAGCGGTATATTCCTTAACTTTAGTGATAAAGTTGGCATGAGCAGCCTGATGTGCCTCCAAGGCAGGATAGTTATGCGCTCTTAATAAACTTTCCTCTTCCAGAAAGTGACTCTTAGCATACTGATCCAATTGCTCTAAAATCTGTAAAGTACTGCCGCGCCCGGATTTATCCATTTTAGCTCTGAAAGCTTGATTCACAATTTCAACCAATTTTTTATGTTGATTATCAATGTGTTGAATATTCACCGAATATTTTTCATCCAACCATTTTACATATTGCATGCGGGACCTCCGGTTACTTTCTCTTAGTTTTATTGTTAAATTCTTCTTTTTAACTGGATATCCTGCCGGCGCTCCCCGGTACATTTAGCGTAACAATTCATTTACATACCTATGGTTATTTTAGCAGTATACTTAAGAGTAAATATATATCGGCTAACCCCGGAATTAAAGCGGGACGGGTTATATTGTATTGGAATATTGTTCACGATATAATCAAAATGCTTACTAAAATCATTTCCGTGGTAAGAATGCAGCTGGAGGTTTTAATCTATGTCCGCCAACAGTATTAAAATTAAAGGGGCCAGGGAGCATAATCTGAAGAATATTGATTTGGAGATCCCCCGCGACCAACTGGTGGTCATTACCGGACTTTCCGGTTCGGGGAAATCCTCTTTGGCCTTTGACACCATATACGCCGAAGGGCAGCGCCGTTACGTGGAGTCGCTCTCGGCCTACGCCCGGCAATTTTTGGGCCAGATGGACAAGCCAGATGTGGATTATATAGAGGGGCTTTCCCCGGCGATCTCAATTGACCAGAAGACCACCAGCCATAACCCCCGTTCTACGGTGGGGACGGTTACCGAGATCTATGATTACCTGCGACTGCTCTATGCCCGGATCGGACAGCCGTATTGCCCGGATTGCCATAAACCCATCAAGCAGCAGGCGGTGGAGCAGATTGTCGATCAGGTGATGACTTTGCCGGTGGGAACAAAATTTCAGGTGCTGGCTCCGGTGGTGCGCCGGAGAAAGGGCGAGTATGACAAGGTCTTTGAAGATTTTCGCAAAGACGGGTTTGTCCGGGTCCGGGTGGACGGGGAGATTAAAGACTTAAGCGAGAAGATTAGCCTGGAAAGGTATAAACAACACACTATTGAGGTTGTAATTGACCGCTTGATAGTTAAGCCCGATTTGGAACAGCGGCTGGCGGATTCGATAGAGTTGGCATTGAAACTGGCCAAGGGTTTGGTAACAATTCTAACGATGGACGGCAATGAGCAGATTTTTAGCGAAAAATTCGCCTGCCCGGACTGCGGCTTCAGTTTTGAGGAGCTCACTCCCAGAATGTTCTCCTTCAACAGTCCTTACGGCGCTTGCCCCGACTGCGCCGGCCTCGGGTTCAAGATGGAGATCGACCCGGAACTGGTTATCGACAAGGAAAAGTCGCTGAATGAGGGGGCTATTAAGGCCTGGAGCTCGGATCAGGACTCCTGGTCCTTGCAATATTTAAAGTCAGTGGCTAAAAAATACAAGATCGATCCTGACAAACCGCTAAAATATGCCACCAAAGAACAGATTGAGGTGCTTCTTTACGGCACCAAAGGGGAAAAGCTGGAGATCTCCTACCAGGGGCCGGACCGGGAATTCCGGCATTCAGCCGCTTTTGAAGGGGTGGCTTACAACCTCGAACGGCGTTACCGGGAGACCCAATCCGAATTTATGCGGCGGGAGATTGAGAAATTCATGACTATCAAACCTTGCGCCGCTTGTCAGGGCGCCCGGCTTAAGCGAGAAAGCCTCTCGGTTTACGTGGGGGGGCTCAATCTCAGTCAACTGACTGCCAAATCGGTAATTGAAAGCAAGTCTTTTCTGGGAGAACTGAAGCTTTCCGAACGGGAGACGGCCATTGCCAGGCCTGTTCTGAAAGAGATCAATGAACGGTTGGGGTTCCTTATTAACGTGGGCTTGGACTACCTGACGCTGGATCGGGCGGCCGGAACCCTTTCGGGTGGCGAAGCGCAGCGGATCCGGCTGGCCACCCAGATAGGATCCTCATTGGTGGGCGTGTTATATATTCTTGATGAACCTAGTATCGGACTGCACCAGCGTGACAACCGCCGCCTGATTGACACTTTAAAAGGCTTGCGCGACCTGGGTAATACAGTGGTCGTTGTTGAACATGACGAAGAAATGATTAGGGAAGCAGACTTTATAGTGGATATCGGCCCTGGAGCCGGTGTTCACGGCGGTAAGGTCGTCGCCGCCGGATCTTTAAAGGATATTATGGAGGAAAAGACCTCCATTACTGGACAGTATCTCTCCGGGAAACAGCAGATTACCATCCCATCTAGCCGGAGAAAGCTGAATGGTAAATACTTGCAGATTAAAGGGGCCAGGGAGCATAACCTAAAAGATATCGATGTGAAAATTCCTTTAGGGGTCTTTGTTTGCATCACCGGAGTATCCGGTTCGGGCAAAAGTACTTTAATCAATGATATTCTTTACCCGGTGGCAGCCACTAAGTTAAATAAGGCCACTACTTTGCAGGCCGGGGAGCACCAGACCATACTGGGACTGGAGTATTTAGACAAAGTAGTCGATATAGACCAATCGCCGATTGGCCGGACTCCAAGATCCAATCCCGCCACGTACACCGGGGTTTTTGACCCCATCCGGGAGCTCTTCGCCCAGACCCCCGAAGCCAAAATGCGGGGTTACAGCCTTGGCCGTTTCTCCTTTAATGTCAAGGGCGGACGGTGTGAAGCCTGCGCCGGTGACGGCATTATTAAAATCGAGATGCACTTCCTCCCCGATGTTTATGTCCCTTGCGAGGTCTGTAAGGGGAAACGCTATAACCGGGAAACCCTGGAGGTCAAATATAAAGGGAAAACCATCTCCGAGGTCTTGGAGATGACAGTGGAAGAAGCGCTGGAATTTTTCTACAATATTCCGAAGGTCCGCCGGAAGTTGCAGACCTTATACGATGTGGGACTGGGTTATATCAAGCTTGGTCAACCGGCCACCACACTCTCCGGCGGAGAGGCGCAACGGGTCAAACTTGCCACCGAACTTTCGCGGCGCTCCAACGGGAAAACCCTTTATATTCTGGATGAGCCGACCACCGGACTGCATTTCGCCGATACCCACAAACTGCTGGAAATGCTCCAGCGGCTGGTTGAAGCGGGCGATACCGTGTTGGTCATTGAGCATAACCTGGATGTGATTAAATCGGTCGACTATATCATCGATCTCGGACCCGAGGGGGGCGACCGCGGCGGTGAGGTAATAGCCGCCGGCACTCCGGAAGAGATTGCCGCCAACCCCAACTCCTACACAGGTCTGTTTCTAAAACCTTTATTAGGGACTTTCAAAGAACCAAAAAGACTACAGGCGGAGCAGGCGCTTTCTGGATGAAGCGTCTTTTCTTTTTAAGCCCGGCGAAGGCGTTTGCCCATCAAAGTTGAAATTTCAGCCGGAGAAGGTTATAATAAACCATATTATGGTTTGTTTTTAATTTCCAACAAGGAGTGGCAGCAATGCTTGATATTAAATTAGTCCGGAGCGAACCTGAAAAAGTCCGGGAAGGAATGGCCAAACGCGGGGCTGAAGTCCCCCTGGAGGACTTTTTGATACTGGATGAAGAACGCCGCCGGAAACTGGTTGAGGTGGAGCAGCTTAAAAACCGCCGTAATACCGTTTCCAAAGAGGTTGGCCGCCTTAAAGCCCAGGGGCAGGATGCTTCGGGGATTATCCGGGAAATGCAAGAGGTCGGAGAGGCCATTCAAAAGCTTGACCAGGAAGTCCGGGATATCGAGGAGAAGCTTCAAGAGATCCTGCTGGTGATTCCCAATATTCCACATGAGTCGGTCCCGGTCGGACCGGATGAAACGGGTAATAAAATGATCCGGAGCTGGGGAGAGCCCCGGAAATTTGATTTCGAGCCTAAGACCCATGATGAACTGGGTGTGGAGCTAGGTATCATGGATTTTGAAAGAGCCGCCAAAATCAGCGGGGCCCGTTTTGTGGTGATGAAAGGCTGGGGGGCCAAGCTCGAACGGGCGCTGGTCAATTTTATGCTGGACTTGCACACCAAAGAGCATGGCTACACCGAGGTTTTTCCTCCGTTTATGGTCAACCGGGCCTCGATGATCGGGACCGGCCAGTTGCCCAAGTTTGAAGAGGATATGTTTAAATGCGGTAATGGGGAATTTTATTTGATTCCCACCGCCGAGGTGCCTGTTACCAACCTGCACCGCGAGGAGATACTCGGAGCCGAGATGCTGCCGGTAAAATACGCCGCTTACACAGCCTGTTTCCGGGCTGAAGCCGGATCGGCCGGCCGGGATACCCGGGGAATCATCCGGCAGCATCAATTCAACAAGGTGGAGCTGGTGAAGTTCACCAAGCCGGAAGAGTCCTACCAGGAACACGAAAAACTGACCAATGACGCTGAAGATGTTTTGAAACGCTTGGGCCTTCCTTACCGGGTCATGCTCCTCTGCAGTGGCGACCAGGGCTTTTCCGCCGCTAAATGTTACGACTTGGAAGTTTGGTTGCCGAGTTTCAATATGTACCGGGAGATCTCCAGCTGCAGTAATTTCGAAGCTTTCCAGGCCCGGAGGGCCAACATTAAATACCGCCCGGCGCCGGGAGCCAAGCCCGAATTCGTTCACACCCTGAATGGTTCCGGAGTGGCGGTAGGCCGGACCGTAGCCGCGATTTTGGAAAATTATCAGAATGAAGACGGAAGCGTCTCCATTCCTGAGGCCTTAAGGCCCTATTTGGGAACTGATAAAATAGTCGGTTAATTAGTCGCCAAGCTGAAAATGGCAATAAGAAATCCCGGTCTTTGATAAACCGGGATTTTCTTTGTTGCCGCTATTTTAATAATCCATTCCCATGCCGGGAGCTCCGCCGGGAGGAGCCATCTCCGGTTTTTTCTCCGGGATCTCAGCCACCAGGCATTCAGTAGTAAGCAGCATCGCGGCGATACTGGCTGCGTTTTGGAGAGCGCTCCGGGTAACCTTGGCCGGATCGATAATCCCTTCTTTAACCATGTCGACAAACTCGCCGGTTAAGGCGTTATAACCTTGGCCGGCTGGCATGGCGCTGACTTTTTCCACAATCACCGATCCTTCAACACCGGCGTTGCTGGCAATTTGTTTCAGAGGTTCCGCCAAAGCCTTGCGCACAATGGAGATACCGGTAGCGATATCACCGGTCTCCTTGATCTTGTCAAGAGCCGGGGCAATTTGTAACAGGGTTACGCCCCCGCCTGGAACTACGCCTTCTTCTACCGCGGCTCTGGTGGCGGAGAGGGCGTCTTCAATACGGTGCTTTTTCTCCTTCATTTCAGTTTCAGTGGCAGCGCCGACTTGAATCACGGCTACGCCGCCAGATAGTTTAGCCAACCGCTCTTGTAGTTTCTCGCGGTCATAATCGGAGGTGGTGTCTTCGATTTGCACCTTAATCTGGCTGATCCGGTTCTTAATCTCCTGGCTGCTGCCTTTACCGTCGACAATAGTGGTCTCTTCTTTGGTGACTTTCACCTGGCGAGCCTGGCCCAACATATCCAGAGTGGTATTTTCCAGGGTCGAACCGGTTTCTTCCGACACGACCTGGCCGCCGGTGACGATGGCGATATCACTGAGCATGGCTTTACGGCGGTCGCCGAAGCCGGGGGCTTTTACGGCCACTACATTGAGGGTGCCGCGGAGCTTGTTAACCACTAATGTGGCTAAGGCTTCGCCTTCGACATCCTCGGCAATCAGCAAGAGGGGTTTGCCGCGTTGAATAATCTTCTCCAGGATCGGCAGAAGATCTTTGATTAGATTTACCTTTTTATCGGTAATCAGGATATAAGGTTCATCCAGGATTGCTTCCATCCGTTCGGAGTCGGTAACCATGTAAGGAGAGATATAGCCCCGGTCAAATTGCATTCCTTCAACCACTTCCAAATTGGTGCCCATGGTTTTGGACTCTTCAACGGTAATAACACCGTCCTTACCGACTTTTTCCATGGCCTCGGCGATGAGTTTACCGATTTCATCATCAGCGGCGGAAATTGCCGCCACTTGGGAAATAGCTTCTTTCTTATCAACTGGCTTGCTGACTTTCTTAATCTCTTCAACTACAACATTGACGGCTTTTTCAATTCCCCGTTTCAAGATCATCGGGTTGGCGCCGGCGGCCACATTCTTCAGGCCCTCTCTGACCATTGCCTGGGCTAACAGAGTGGCGGTGGTGGTCCCGTCACCGGCGATATCATTGGTCTTGGTAGCCACTTCTTTCGCCAATTGAGCCCCCATATTTTCGAAGGGATCCTTCAATTCGATCTCTTTGGCGATAGTAACGCCGTCATTGGTGATGGTAGGGGAACCGTATTTTTTCTCTAAAACAACGTTCCGTCCTTTAGGACCCAATGTTACTTTCACGGCGTCCGCCAGGATGTTAACGCCCCGTTCCAAAGCGTGACGGGCGTCTTCGGCAAATATAATCTGTTTTCCTGCCATTAAATCTCACCTTCCATATTATTAAAGTATGTTATCTTTGTTATCTTTGGATAAATTGCATGCTCCGCTCTTTTAAGGATTATTTTCCTTATTAAATAACTGGTTCCGGGCTTTCAGCGAATTTACTCGGGGAGTATCGCCAGTATATCGGCTTCTTTTAAAACCATATACTCTTCACCGTCTAATTTAACTTCGGTACCGGCGTATTTAGCAAAAAGGACTTTCTCGCCCACCTTGACTTCAAGGGGGACTTTTTGGCCGTTCTCCAGAACTTTGCCAGTGCCAACCGCCAGCACCTTGCCCATTTGTGGTTTTTCCTTGGCGGTGTCGGGCAGTACGATGCCGCTTTTTGTTTTTTCTTCACTCTCGACAACTTTTACGACTACCCTTTCTCCTAATGGTTTAATGTTCATAATATCACTCCTTGCGGTTTGATTTATTAGCACTCACCAGCAGTGAGTGCTAACTCTAAAAATTATTTTAGGCATCATTTTTAGTTTTTGCAAGAGAGTGATTGACTATTAACAACTATTTTTCCGGTAAAAATAATTTTCACATCAAAATAAATCCAAGTTGCAATTAATTATTTTTGATATCTCCTAATATCGCTTAAAAGCGCCAATATTGGAAAATAAAACAACCCCCTTGAAAAAGGGAGTTGCTTAAAGGAACCTAGTCTCGGATCTGAATAATTCCGGTATCCCCTGCTGACTGAATCACCGTTTTAAACTCGCTGGAATAAGTTCTTAAGTCCTGAAGCACCCGCTCAGCGTCGGCTCCATGACGCGGTCTGGTCTGAAAATTGACTTCATAGTTGTTGATATTAACCGGATAGATTCTGGCTTGAATTAATCCCTTTTGGTCGTAGTCAACCCCTAAAATGATACTGTCTTTGACATTTTTGGAGTAGGTGCAGAAAGCGAAGTTTCCGAGGCTATAAGCTATCAAACCGCCGCGATAAACCTCCAGCCCTTGCAAGACGTGGGGATGGTGGCCCAGGACTATCGAAGCGCCGGCCTCAATGCATTTCCGGGCATAATTTTTTTGATAATCCGAAGGGAAATAATGCAATTCATCGCTCCAATGAAAGGAAACCACTACAAAATCAGCCAAAGCTTTCGCTTTTTTAATATCTTGGATAAAAAAGCCGGGATCGCCGTAAGGAGTGCCCGGTCGCGATGAGTTAGCCCAATAAAGCTCTGGGAATACCAGGGAATAGGCTAAAAAGGCGAATTTTACACCGCCGGGGGCGGTAAAAATAACCGGTTCCCGGGCTGCTTGCAGATTCATACCGGCTCCGGTATGAAGAATTTTGGCTTCATCTAAAGTTTTTAAAGTATCTTCCAGCGCCGGCGGTCCGTAATCCATGATATGGTTGTTGGCCAGCGTTACCACTGTAAAACCGGCGTTAACCAACGCCTGTACAGTTTGGGGTTCAGCCCGGAGCAGCCACTTTTTTTGGGTGTAAGCCGCACCCCTGGTTGAAAAAGGCACCTCCTGGTTACCCACCAGTATTGTAGCGGATTGGAGAATTGGTTTCACATTGACCCAGGGGTACCCGGGGTCTTTGGTTATTAAAGGCCCGATACCGGCAAAACTAAGGTCGCCCACAGCCATCAGGGTGCCCTGAGGCATCCCGGCAACGGGGGACGTTATTTGAACTTCATCGCTGGATGGGTAAACGGCGGGACAAACCGCCATTAAAAACAGGAAAATTATTAAAATAATCCATTTTTTCATGGCAGCACCTTCCTTAAGCGATTCGCGGGTCCAATTTATTTACGGTTATTATCGTCGAAAACCAAACTCCATAAATAGAATTCGTTTTTTTTCAATGATTCCCTTTAGGAAATACCACATTTGACTTGGGATTTTTAAAGGTTATCTAAAATTATATTTCCCAAAGTAATAGCAACCGGTATTAGCAGCTTTGGGGCGGGTTAAACTATTTTCCGGGGTGGTAAAGATGGCTGTTCCAACTACAATTTTTGGGATTATGGTCGATAACCGGGGTGAAATCGCTCCGGAGATGCAGGAAGTCATTACCAAATACGGCCGGGACATTATATGCCGGATGGGGATACCCAGCCCGTCCAAGGAGAAAGGCTTGATAACCTTGGTTTATGAGGGTGAGCCTAAAACGGCCAACACTTTTCGCAAAGAATTGGAGGAGATTCCGGGAATTACAGTCCAGACAATGAGCTTCCAACAATAACCCTGTTTCAGGGTTATTTAATTTCTCGAGAACCGGCGGTTCCGGTTTTTTATAAGGGCTATCCGCTTAGTCATTATTCTAAAGCAGTTGCTTATAATAAATTCAAATCTTGATCTTTTGCGGTAGTAATTTTAGCCGGGGTAGGTTAATGCTTGGAAAGACGCAGGTGTTTCCCTTTTCTATTTTGGAGAGGAGTTTTTGGTATTCATAGCGAATACAACGGGTATAGACTTTAAGGAGGCAGGCAATTTCCGGTCAAACCTTAATGTGATGGAGATAAAAATGCGGCATACCCGGGGAGGGGGCCACCAATATTTTTATCTCTACGAGGAAAAGGGATCTGCGGAAATTGCCCGGTGAAAAAATGGAATACCAGACACTTTACAGGCGTTGGCGGCCCCGGGGTTTTGCGGACTTTGTCGGGCAAAACCATGTGGTGACCACCCTTTCCAACGCGATTACGGCGGGGAGAATTGCCCATGCTTATTTGTTTACCGGACCGCGTGGCACCGGTAAGACCAGCGCCGCCAAGATTTTTGCCAAAGCCTTAAACTGCGAAAACCTTAAAGGTTCTGAGCCGTGCAACCAGTGTTCCAGCTGCGTCAGGATTAACGAGGGCATTTTTATGGATGTTCTGGAGATCGATGCCGCTTCTACCCGCGGCATCGATGAGATCAGGGAGTTGCGGGAGAAAGTGAAATTTGCTCCCGCCGAGGGCAGATACAAGATATACATTATTGATGAAGTCCATATGTTAACTGCGGAAGCATTCAACGCCCTGTTGAAAACGCTGGAAGAGCCGCCGCAATCGGTGGTTTTCATTTTAGCCACCACTGAAGCGCATAAGATTCCTTTAACCATCCTCTCCCGCTGCCAGCGGTTCGACTTTAAACGTTTTACCAACCGGGAGATCACCGGGCGTCTAATCCAGATCCTACAGGCAGAGAAAGTCAAGTTTTCCGAGCCCGCTTTGGATTTAATCGCTGAACACTCCGAAGGCGGGATGCGCGATGCGGTCAGTTTACTGGAACAGGTTTTAGCCCACAGCCGGGAACAAATCGAAGAATCCGACGTCCGGGCTATTTTGGGTTTAATAACCGAAGAGGAGATCCTCCGGATCGCCCAGGCCGTAAAGGAACGGGATACCGGAAGGGCATTGGCTATTCTCAACGGGATATGTATGGATGGCAAGGATCTTTTCCAATTTGGCCGCAGCTTAGTGGAGTATTACCGTAATTTACTCTTAAAAACCATGGCCGGACAGGAACCCGCCAGTTATAATACAGGTGAACTGGTTAAGATTATTGAAACGATTGCCGCAGCCACCAGCGAGGTGAAAAAAAGCTTCCAAGGATCGCTCCCGTTGGAGCTGGCTTTCATCAAGCTTACCGTGGCGCCGGCTGTTTCCGATGATCTGGCGGCCCGGGTGGCCAGATTGGAGGCGCTAGTACGGGAAAACCCCATTGAAAGACAACCGGCGCCGGGAAACACCGTTATTCTGAAGGAGGTTCATCCGAAAACACCGGCCGCCGGCAGTAAGGAACCAGCGCCGGCCGTTACCAATACGGCGGTGAATGTTGAAAAAAACGGCGGCGCCTACGACTGGGATCTTTTTTTGGAAGCGGTGAAGAAAAAGAAGCGGACGCTGGCTGCTTTAATTCAAGAAGGAAAACCGCTAACCTTTAACCAGACTGAATTGGTGATTGGCATACCCGCCAATTTAAAATTTCATCTTGACAATTTAAGCTTGCCCCAGAATAAACAATTACTGGAGAATATACTTACAGAGTTGACCGGGGCGGAAATCAGGGTTAATTGCGTGCCGCTCTCCGAGAAGCAACCGGAGAAAGGTCCCCAGGCTAAACTTGTCGAACCGGAGGCCTTAACCAAAGCAGTTCAGATGTTCGGAGGGGTAGTACGCCCCTTAACAAAGGAGGAAAAATAGAATGATGCCCAATATGCAACAGGCAATGAAACAGCTTCAGAAGATGCAGGCCGATATGGCCAAGGTACAGGAGGAGTTGGCCGAAAAAACCGTGACGGCTTCCGCCGGCGGCGGGGCTGTAAAAGTCGAGGTTACCGGGAAGCTGGAATTTAAAAAGATCGAGATCGACCCGGAAGTGCTTAAGGGAGAAGAAACTGAGTTAATCCAGGACCTTTTAATAGCGGCTGTTAATGAAGGGATCACCAAGGCCCAGGAACTGGCCGCCAATGAAATGGCCAAAGTAACCGGGAATCTTAAAATTCCGGGCATGCCGGGGCTGTTCTAATTAACGATTTATAATGAACTAATTTTTAATTGTCAATTTTCAATTGTAAATTGTCTTTTGGCGAGGTTTTCATGCTCTATCCGCAACCGATGAATAAATTGATTCATGAATTGGCCAAGCTCCCGGGAATTGGTCCCAAGACCGCCCAGAGGCTGGCTTTTCATATTTTGACCCTCCCCGAAACCGAAGTGGGAAAACTGGCCGAGGCTTTGCTGGAAGCCCGGCACAGAATTGGGTTCTGCGAAATTTGCGGGCATTTAACGGAGGTCTCCCCTTGCCAGCTTTGCGGAGATCCCAACCGGGATCAATCTTTGATTTGTGTGGTTGAGGAAGCTAAAGATGTCATCGCCATGGAAAAAACCAAGGTTTTTAAGGGGCAGTACCACGTTCTAGGTGGGGCCATCTCCCCTTTGGAGGGGATCGGCCCCGAAGATATACGGATTAAGGAGCTTTTGCAGCGGATGGCTTCCGGACATTTTCAAGAGGTTATAATCGCCACTGATCCTAACGTGGAGGGCGAAACTACCGCTCTTTATCTGAATAAGATTTTGCGGCCGCTGGGATATAAAGTGACCCGCCTGGCCAGGGGATTACCGGTCGGCGGCGATTTGGAATATATCGATGAAATAACTCTGGGAAAGGCTCTAGAGGGTAGAACCGAACTTTAATGCATAAATTTTCCTTACCCGGCTCATAATGGATTATGAGACTGCTGGTGGAGGAGATCGTTCTGAATGAAACAGCCAAAACGAATAGGGATTCTCGGTAGGGCTTTTCTCGGAATTATAGGGATGTTTGCCTTGAAAAGCGGGGAGGAACCATTACCTGGCTTAATGGAGGATTTGGAATCGGCCCGGCGCGAATGGAAGCATGCCCGCCTATATTTTAACAGCGTAACCGATCCTGATTTAATTGATTATGCCATTTTTTATATGGGAGCTACCGAAAAAAAGTATGTCTATTTACTAAAACAAGCCCGGGAAATTGGGATGAATATAGAAAACTACCAATACGGGTTATCCCGGAATTAATTGAACCAACAATCTATAAGTGGCATGGTATATCCTCCCAAAGAGGCTTAATATGGGAGAGCAACTAGGCTGGTCTAAAAGAAATATCCCCCCAATACAATTAAAAAGGGACAGATAGTCATGGGAGGGATTGAGATGTCGGCCGGTTTGGTTATCACCTATATCGCCATTTTGGGAATCCTCTATGTTTTGGGTAAAAGTTGTTGGAAGCCCCTTTTTCTCTTGTTTAACTTTTTTTTTCAAGGAGCCTTGGGCGCCTTGGGAATATATCTTTTTAATCTATTGGCCGGTTATTGGCGGGTGGAGATACCTTTAAACCCCTTTAATTCTTTGTTTACCGGGTTTTTAGGCCTGCCGGGTTTGCTGTCTTTATTAATAATCCGCTATTGGATAAAAATCTGAATTCCCAGGCAGGACAGACACGAATACCCGGGGGTAGGCATAGAGTTATATAGGGAGTTTTCCTAACGAGCGGAGGTAAGACGGATGACTACCCCCCAATGTTTTGGTTGCGGAGAGTCAATTCCCGGCGGAATTCAGATTCTCGGGCAGTATTTGTGCCCCGCGTGTGAGGCGAAGGTGGTGCGGACCAAGGCTGGAAAACTTGATTACCAAATTTGGATCGCCGGTTTTCGCCGGTTTTGGGAAGAAACCGGAATAAATGTTGGAGATTCTGATGATTAGGCGGCAGCCTATTTTTTGTTTTTAGGGTAATGATAGAGGAAAGCTTCTTTTAGTTGTCGAATTTTTATCACCATGGAGAAATTTGTATCCCAAGACGGAGCGCCTCTTTTGGAAGAGCTTGTGCGTTACGGTAATCTTCCTTTAAAGGCTTTCCATACACCCGGACATAAAGCTGGTTTAGGTCTGGAGGATATCTGGCGCCAGCCGGAATTATTGGCCAAGCTCGATCTGACTGAGATCCCCGCCTTGAAATGGGCGGAGTCCCTGGAAAAAGCCGAGGATTTAGCGGCCCAATTTTATAAGGCCGACCGGACTTTTTTTCTGGTGCAGGGTGCTTCACAAGGGATAATCGGGATTATTCTGGGAGCCTTTGCCCCCGGTGACACCGTTTTAGTGGCCCGGAACTGCCATTACTCGGTTATTAACGGGATCATCCTGGCCGGTTTAAACCCAATCTACCTTGAGGTAGATTTTTTAGCCGGTTGGGGTTTACCGGCCTCTATTCAAACAGCGGCTTTAAAGCGGAAGATAGAAGAACACCCCGAGGCCAAGGGATTGATCCTTACCAATCCTACATATCAGGGAATTGCGACTCCGGTGGCGGAATATCGGGGGTTAATCGGAGACCGGCTGTTAATAATTGACGAGGCTCACGGCGGCTATTTCGGCTGGTCCGGTTTGCCGGGATTCGATGCTTATCTGGCCGCTGATGCCTGGATTCAAGGCACTCATAAGATGTTGGGTTCTCTAACCCAAACCGGACTGCTTCATCTGCGGAAGGACCGGCTCGACCCCGAACGGGTAAAACAGGGGCTGGAGTTGATCACCACCACCAGCCAATCTTATATTTTATTGTCTTCGCTCGATTCCAATCGCCGTTTTCTGGCAACCACCGGCAGCCGGCTATTCCGGCGAAACCGTCCTTTGGCGGATCAGGTTAAAAGGGAATTGGCGGCAACCGGGAAAGTGCTTGTCTTAAACGACCAGATGTTAACTTATGAAGGACAAACCGTGGATCCTTGGAAGCTTTCTGTCTCGTTTCTACCTGCCGGGCTTAATTGCCGTCGGGCTGAACAAATTTTGCAAAAGGAATATGGCATTCAGCCGGAATACGCCGATTTAAGTCAGGTTACCTTTTTCATGGCGCCGTGGCAACCGGAAGAGGATATTCTCCAATTAAAGCAAGCGGTTCTGGATTTAGCCGGCCGGCCGGGGAAAGACCGGATTCCGCCGGCCGTTGCTCCGGAAATTCCACCTTTGGTGATGAAACCACGGGAGGCTGCAACCGGATTGAAAAGGATGCTGCCGATGGAAGAGGCCATCGGCAAGGTTTCCGCGGCTGTAGTGGCGCCTTACCCTCCCGGAATTCCTTTTATCGGGCCGGGTGAGTTGATCCGGGAGTCCGAGGCCGGTTTGATACAGGAAATTGCCAAGAACGGCGGGATAATCCGTGGGCTTTCCCCGCAAGGAACTGTCGCCGTGGCAAATTGCGGGTGAATCATGGGAAAAGGTTATTTTATCACCTTGGAAGGGCCGGATGGTTCCGGTAAAACTACCCAAGCCCGGCTGCTCGGGGACTATTTAAAAGAACAGGGATACTCCGTGCTGTTAACCCGGGAGCCGGGCGGAACGGAGTTGGCTGAGGAGATCCGGCGGGTTATTCTGACGCCTAGCCAGGAACCGCTTGAGCCGGTGGCCGAGATTTTACTTTATGCAGCTTCCAGAGCCCAGCACGCCGGCAGACTGATCAAACCGGCTTTGGAAAACGGAGAAGTTGTAATCTGCGAACGGTTTATCGATTCCAGCCTGGCTTATCAGGGTTATGCCCTCGGTTGGGATCTGAAGGCCATTGAAGAGGTTAACCGGATTGCCGTTGGCGACTTGCAACCTGACTTGACTTTCCTATTGGATCTGGAGACCGAACGGAGCTTTAACCGGATCAATAACCGTTTTGATCTTAACAAAACCGGGATCGACCGGATCGAATCCCGCGGCTTTCAATTCCAGGAGAAGGTCCGGGCTGGCTATCTGGAACTGGCCAAGTGTAATCCGCGGATAGTCCTGTTGAAAACTTCGCAAAAGAGTATTAAAGAAATTCATCAGGAATTAGTTGCTATAACGGTGGAGCGGTTAAGAGCGCTTTAGAACGCTATTTCATGATGGACGACGGAGCCAAATCTTTAAAAACATCCTTTTAATAAGAACAACAATTAATAACATGGGGGTTTAATTGTTAGTATTATGTATTATTCGGGATTAAAGCGCCGGCTTTTTAGGGCCCGTTGAAACCGGGAGATTTGAAAGGAGTGGTTAAAGATGAAACTGGTGATAGCGGTGGTTCAGGACCAGGATGTCAATAAGCTACTAGGGATTTTGACTGATCACGGATATTCGGCAACCAAATTGGCCAGCACGGGAGGATTTTTGCGCCAGGGAAACACCACTGTTTTGGTGGGGGCGGAGGAGCCTCAGGTACCGGAGATAACCGGTTTAATCAAAGAGACCTGCCATTCCCGGAAACAATTAGTGACACCATTGGCCTCGGTTGGCCGGACCATGAATAATTACATACCCAATCCGGTGGAAGTGATGGTTGGCGGGGCTACCATCTTTGTGGTGGATGTTCAGGAATTTATGAAGGTTTAGGCTCGAGCCCGGCCCTTCCGGTTAGAGGCTTAAAAGTTGGTGATGAACAATGAAAGTTAAAGGTTCCGAGGCCAGCACCGTCAATAGTAAAAACGGACTCTTCCCCCGTTCCTCCTGGTTGACTCCACGCCAGGCATCGTTTGCGGAAACATTGAAGGATACCGAGATCGAAAAAAAGCGCCAGGCTTGTGAGAGTATTCTCAAGGAGATCGATGCTTTAAGCGAGGAATTAAAAAAAGGGGCGACGCCTAAAGGGGTAAAAAAATATCGCAGTCTGATCACGGCTTTCGTTAAAGAGGCCATGAGCCAATCTTATGAATTACAGGATGAGCTTCATTGGGACCGCGAGGGGAACCGTAAAAATTTGCTTTTAGTAAAAAAGATTAATCAATCCGTCGAGGAGCTCATGGATAAGGTGATTAACCAGGAAAAGAAACAGATCGATCTGGTGGCGAAGTTGGATGAGATCCGGGGAATGCTGATTGACCTGTATTTTTAGATGGCTGTTGGCCGGAGCAATTATCATGATTATATTATACCTATACCGGTAAAAGGAGTAAAAAAGGTGCTTTTTTCTGATATAATTGGGCATAAAGAGGTCGTTTTGGCCTTGAGATCGGCTTTGACCGATGATCGAGTGGGACATGCCTATTTGTTCCTAGGGCCGGCCGGTGTCGGCAAAAAAACATTGGCCCGGGAATTTGCCGCCGGCTTGCTCTGCCCGGAGAATGGCGAGGGGTGCGGGGAAGATTGCCAGTCATGCCGCCGGTATTACCGGAATGCGCATCCCGATTTTATTACCGTTGTTCCCAGCGGCAATTCCATAAAAATAGAGCAACTTCGGGAACTACAGCGCCAATCTTATCTGCGGCCGCTGGTTGGCCGGCGCAAGGTCTTCTTTTTCCCGGAAGCCGAGCAATTAACCGAAGTAGCGGCGAACAGCTTTTTGAAAACATTGGAAGAACCTCCGGCGGGGGCGGTTTTTCTTTTTACGGCGGTGCGGGCGGAGAATATCCTGCCGACAATCCGTTCTCGTTGTCAAATATATCAACTTTTTCCGGTGTCGCCGAAAGAGATCAGCGCGTGGCTAAAAGCCAAAGGATACTCCGAGGCCGAGGCGGACCGGAGGGCTCAGGAATGTGAAGGTTCGCCCGGGGCGGCGCTGGAAGTCAAAGAGTCGCCGGGAGCCCATCAATCAATAAGTTTCGCCGATATAATCCGCCTGGATTTGCTGGATTTATTCAAATTGGCTAATGATCTTGAAAAAAGGGACCGCCGGGAAGTCTTGGTTATATTGCAGGAATGGGAGGCTCAATTACGAATAAATATTTTACAGTCGGCCGGATCTTCTGGGAAATCGCGGACGCTCCCGGATTTGGTTTTTTGGGCGGAAAAAATTACCCGGGCCATGCTGATGATTGAAAACAATGTCAACCTCCGGCTGGTATTGGATGAATTCTTTTTAGAAACAAAAGCGCATGCTAATTATAGTCTGGGCTAAGTGAAGGGATTTGGTTGTAATGGTTTATAACGTGGTGGGGATCCGTTTTAAACAGGCGGGGAAGATTTATTACTTTGAGCCGGCCGGGTTTGCCTTAAAGACTGGCGACAATGTTATCGTGGAAACAGCTAGAGGAATTGAGTTTGGTGAAGTTATGATCGGGCCGAAGGAGGTTCCGGAGGAAAAGGTAACCCTGCCGTTGAAAAAGGTAATCCGGATCGCTACTCCTGAGGACGCAGCCCAGCTCCGGGAGAATCAGGAGAAAGAGAAGAAGGCTTTCGATATTTGCCAGGAAAAGATCGGGCAGCATCAATTGGAGATGAAACTGGTTGATGTGGAATATACTTTTGACCGGAGCAAGATCATTTTTTATTTTACCGCCGACGGCCGGGTGGACTTCCGGGAGCTGGTAAAGGATTTGGCCACCGTCTTCCGGACCAGAATCGAACTGCGCCAGATCGGGGTTCGCGACGAAGCCAAAATGCTGGGAGGGCTTGGGCCTTGCGGCCGCCCCCTTTGCTGTGGGACATTCCTCGGCGATTTCGAGCCGGTCTCCATTAAAATGGCGAAGGAACAAAATCTTTCCCTGAATCCGGTGAAGATCTCCGGGATCTGCTCCCGCTTGATGTGTTGTTTGAAGTTCGAGTCCAACTGCTACCGGGAGGCCAAAGTCGATCTGCCGCTGATCGGCGGCAAGGTCAGAGTGGACGGCCGGGAAGGAAAAATTTTGGAGACAAACCCCTTGAAAGAATCGGTAGTGGTGCTGTTTGACGATAACTCCAAGAAGGAAGTGCTCCTGGCGGAGGTTGAGGAGATCATTCTGGAGAATGAGGCCGAAACCCCGAAAAATCCCCCGGAAAATTTGGATAAGTAAATCCAATAACAGGCTATTGATTTAAAAGTGGGTTTATATTATAATAACATATGCGTCAGGTTTTGGCGGTGTAGCTCAGTTGGTACGAGCATGCGGTTCATACCCGCAGTGTCACTGGTTCGATCCCAGTCACCGCCACCAGCATTATTTACGCGGGGCGTGAATAATGAAGGGTGAAGAGTAAAGTTTGAAGTTTGAAAATAAAACCATTATGGACCACTAGCTCAGTTGGTAGAGCAGCTGACTCTTAATCAGCGGGCCCGGGGTTCGAGTCCCCGGTGGTCCACCAGGAATGTAACCCTCGTCATTATTGAATCTGACGAGGTTTTATTTTAAATAAAATTGGCGCGCTTGACACCATTTTGACACCAAGTAAGATTTATAATTTATCGAGGCATAGCATACTTGAAATGTATCGCCTCCAATTATTTCACGCCTTACTAAAAAGGGCCTTTTTAGAAGGGATCGTGAAAAAGCTTTAGTCCATAAATATATCAAACAACTATCCATTAAATGTCGCGGCCGGGCATATATAAAACCGGCGTCGCAGTCTCAGTGGAAGAACACCGCTGTGCAAAATCAGTGTATCTTCGTAAAAAGGGGATGTCCAAATGAAAGATTTATTCAGCGTTAAAGACAAAATTGTGTTGATTACAGGATCCAGCCGGGGGCTTGGCGCATCGTTGGCGACCGGATTTGCTGAGCATGGAGCGACTGTAATTATCAACGGTATTAATTCCGCGAACGTAGAACAGCGCGTAAAGACTATCCGGGAGTTGGGGGGGCGCGCTGAAGGTTATGTATTTGATGTCACCGATCCTGCCCAAGTTCAACAGAGTATTGCCAAAATAGAGAGTGAGATTGGCCCCATCGAAGTATTGGTTAATAACGCCGGAATTCAACGCCGGGCCCCATTAACCGAACTTTCTCTGGAGGATTGGAATGCCGTCATTCAAATGAATCTAAGCGCTGTTTTTATTATTTCACAATGTGTTGCCAAAAGAATGATCAGGCGATCCAGCGGTAAAATTATAAATATTACCTCTTTAATGGCGGAAGGCGCCCGGGTAGCTACCGGGAATTATTGCGCAGCCAAAGGAGGGTTGAAAATGTTAACCAAAGCAATGGCTACCGAGTGGGGCGCCAATAATATCCAGGTGAATGCCATTGGTCCCGGATATTTTATCACCGACTTAACGAAACGGTTGGCTGATGATCCCAAATTTGACGCTTGGGTTAAGCAAGAAGTTCCGTTGCAACGGTGGGGGGATCCTTCGGAGTTAGTCGGGGCGGCAATCTTTTTGGCCTCGAAGGCTTCCGATTACGTTAACGGCCAAACTATATATGTTGATGGCGGTTGGTTGGCATCTTTATAATAAAGTTCCGGCTTAAGGGATTTAGAGAAAGAACCGAAATTGGCTAAAAAGTATTTAGAGTGAGTTTGTTTTACGATTCAATAAGGGGCTGAGGTACTAATGGCCTTTAAAGGCTTGGACTTAACCGGAAAAGTAGCGCTTGTTACAGGGGCGGGAAGGGGGAATCGGAATAGCGATCGCCATAGGTTTAGCCTCTTCCGGAGCTGATGTGGCGATTTCCGCCAGAACAGTCTCTGAGCTAAATGAAACTGCCAATGAAATAACGAAGCAGGGTAGAAAAGCGCTGGTTGTCCCGGCTGACCTGTCTGACATCTCTCAAGTTAAATCCATACCGGCAACAGTTGTCAACGAATTTGGTGAAATTGATATTCTTTTTTGCAGCGCCGGTATGTCCATTGTGTCACCGGCAATTGAAGCGACCGTACGTGATTGGGATACAATGATGGCGGTTAACCTTATATCCCAGTTTTTCCTGACGCAAGCAGTCGGTAAGATTATGATTGAAAAAGCCTTGCGGGGAAGTATAATCTTCACTACATCCGAGGTGGCGGATCTTGCGGAGAATGATGTTGGAGCCTATTGCCCTTCAAAGGGAGGGTTAAAAATGGTCGCCAAGGTTCTAGCCTCTGAATGGGGACGATATGGAATCAGAGTCAATTGTTTGGCCCCCTGCTTTATCAATACGCGAATCAACGAGCCTTTGTTCCATGGAGCCACTGAAGGTTTAAGAGACTTCTATGATGGAAAATTAAAACGCGCACCTCTTGGCGGCCCGGGTGAATCCGAGGATCTGGTAGGAGCAACCGTTTTTCTTGCTTCAGATTCCGCTTCGTTCGTTTCCGGAACTACAATTCTTTGCGATGGCGGTTATACCGCGCATTAAATAATATTACTGTTTTTGGAAGCTTTAAATCTGGCGGAAAATCTTCGAACAAGGGGTTTTTTTAAGCAATCTTGCTGTAAAAACTAAAATTTTAACATTACCGGAAAAAAATCGGGCTTTCCGGTAATGTTTTTTTAAATCAGCCTTTTTCAGTAGGGCTTTAATATGCAAACCTTATTTGGTTTAAAACTAAAATTTGAACTCCATAGTGTAAGTGCGGAGGATATTTATTATAACGGATTCCGCAGCGTATCCACGGGAGCGAAGTCGTCGGTCAGCATTGTTGCCTTGGCAAGCCACGTTTTGTTACGGATCCATTCTCCATCCGCAAGCGTTTTAACATATTCCGGGACATTTTCTTTGATCGCGCCCGAGGTATAGAGCGCGTCGGCCTGCTTTTGCCATGTCGCGGCATCCCAATATTTCGCGCTGGAGGTGGCCACTAAAATAACATTGCCTTCTAAATAGTCGTCTTCTCCATGTAAATCCCAAGTCGGAAAAAGGTAGACCTGGGGGAAGACCGAGGAGACTGTGCGGGTCATTGAGCTTAGCAATTGGTTTGAGGGTCCGGCAAACGCTCCAATGATGTTCGAAACCACCACCCCTTTGGGAGAGAGTGTTTTGCGAATCGCGGCCATAAATTCCCTGGTTGTTAAATGGTACGGAATGGAACTGGCGTTATAAGCGTCAATAATCACCATATCGTAAGGGGCTAGACGACCGGAGGCAATTTCCCGGGCCTTTTTTTCGACAAAGATCCGGCCGTCCTGAGCGAAAACATGTAATTTAGGGTCGTCCGGCAGTTTAAAATATCGCCGGGCCACTTTTACGACCTCGGGATCGATCTCCACCACATCGACTGTTTTTAATGAGGGATAATCGTGGAGAAATTTCTTGGGGGCCGAGCCTCCCCCTAGACCAATAAATAAAATCCGGGACGGCGCCGGATGGGCTACTACTCCCAGATGCAAATATGATGTATAGATAAAAGCCATTTCCAAGGGGTTTCTTAGGTCCATTTCGCTTTGGAAAGACTCGTCAAAATGCAGGCGCCGGAAGGCGTCGTCCTGAATAACCCGGATATGATGGTAAAGAGAGTCCCGTTCGTAAAGCACTTCAGCGGATAAATCTCGATTTATCCGGTCTGAGATACTCCATAAGCCGATCAATAACATCCCGCCCAGAATAACAAAGCAGATCATGCTGTTAATCAATTTTGACGGTTCGCTGTTTTGTCCGGAGCCATTACGGGGACGCTTCCGGGCCACTAAGAATATAGCCAGCGACAGGAGTAGCAGGATCCCGCCAAGTGTATGCACGATATTGCGGACGCCCATAGCCGGGATTAGAAAAAATGAAGTCAACAAGGTGCCAAAGATGCTTCCGCCGCTGGATATGGCGGCCATGAATCCCGCAGTGTTGCCAATGGTGGTGAAGTTGCGGCTGCCCAGTTTGATTCCGTAAGGGGAAATGGTCGCCAGTAAAACGCTGGGGGCGAAGAAAAATACCATCGAAGCCAGGAGGGAACCAAGCCTTGGTTCCAGCATGTCCACTGAATTATTGATTGATGGGACCCAAAAGGGCAGGAACCCGATATAAACTCCGGCGAATGCCAATAGCGTTCCCATGACCATATAATTTGGGTATTTATCAGCAAGGCGACCTCCGTAGTAGTAGCCCAGGGTAAGAGCGGCCATTACCACCACTATTAAGGAACCCCAAACATAGATTGAAGATCCGAATGTGGGAGCCAGCAACCGGCTTCCTACCATTTCCAGGGACATTAAAACCGCGCCGCTAAGAAAAACGATTGCTTGTAACATGGTAATCATCCCCCTATCAGCTAGAAAATTCGCTTAATATTAGCTTTTCCCTGCCGATTTCTTAGACCTGGCAAACCTGTTTCAAAAACTTACAAAAAACAGCCTAACCGTTGCCAAGCAGGAATTAATCCTTTTATAGCCAATAATTAGTATATTAAAACGCCTCATTCTCGCTGACTTCAACGGAAAGAAGGCTTTTTCCGTGTCAAAAGGGTTGCTCCGGATATTTGTGCTGGTTTTAACCATTGCTGCTCATGGAATCGCATTTCTCCAATTTCAACAGCAGCTTGCTATTATTACACTGCCGCCGGAATTCGGGAGCCAGTTTCAATTTTTGCTAGCCCTCTCTTTATCATTCGCCTTAATAACCCCCTTTACTTCCAAACCCCATTTTACTTGGTTGTTGTTAATTTTACGCGGCGGCGCTTTAATCTTGATGAACATGCCTTTCGGCAACTACCTTGGAATAACCGCCACTTTAATAACAGCCTTAATAGTTGAAGCCAATGTATACTGCTCATTCAAGGCCGGTATAATTTGTTCGGCGATCCTGGTCGCTGCTGCCATTAACAGCCGGGTGCATCCGGTAAAAGCTTGGGGGCTGACCCTTCCGGCCCCTTCGGGGATGGATTTATTGTTTTTTGGTATCTACGCCGGATTTATCACAGTTTTTAGCGCTATTTTCAATTTTCAAGTCGCCAACCAAATATCGGTGAAAGAACTTAACCGCCGTCTCGATGAGGCCACCCTACAGTTGGCCAGGGCCAACAGCCAATTGCAGGAATACGCAGTTATGGCCGAACGGGAAGCAGTCCAGAATGAACGGAAGCGTTTCGCCCGGGAGATTCATGATACACTGGCCTATACTTTGACCAATTTGATAATGATGTCGGAGGCGGCCAAAGATCTGGTTGATGGTGAGAAAACTGTATTGTTGGGACATTTATCCAAGATTCACGACCTGGCCAGAGCGGGATCGCTGGAGGTGCGCCGGGCGATCCAAGCGTTAAGACCGGTGGAACTTACTGAAGTAAGCGGCCTGCTGGCTGTTTACCGGCTGGTGCGAACCTTCCGGGAAGCGACCCAGATAAATGTTGAACTTAATTTGGGTAATGTCCCGCAATTTTTGGGGGAAGAAGCGGATTTAACCGTCTATCGGTTAGTGCAGGAAGGAATAACCAATGCTTTACGCCATGGGAAAGCCAGTGAGATTGAGCTTTCATTCTCGTTACTAAGCGGCGGGGTCTGCATTCTAATTAAGGATAACGGGATTGGCAGCAACAACCTTAATGAAGGTTACGGCCTAACCGGTATGCGTGAAAGGATTGAACGCCTGGGGGGACAATTGACCGCCTCCAATAGACCCGAAGGGGGATTCATGGTTTCGGCATGGATACCGCTGAAGGAGGAGAGTTATGGAAAAGATTAAAGTACTGCTGGTTGATGATCAAACCCTCTTTGTGGAGAGTTTGCAGACTGTCCTAAAAACCCGGGCCAAGGATATTGAAGTTCTGGGAATAGCTTTTAGCGGACAGGAAGCTATCGATTTGGTGACTAAACAACAACCGGATGTAATTTTGATGGACATTAGGATGGCCAACATAGACGGAGTGGAGAGTACCCGGAAGATTAAAGAGAAATTTCCCGCCATCCGGGTTATAATGTTGACAACAGTTGATGAAGACCAGTATGTAGTGGAGGCTCTGCGTGCCGGAGCGTCCGGTTACTTGCTGAAAGACATTCCAGCCTCCGAATTGATAGCCGCTATCAGAGCGGTTCATCAAGGGGGTGTCATGATCTCGCCGGAGATGGCGGCTAAACTAGTGGAAAGTCGAACCTCCCCTGTTCAAAACGGCGGGAACCTCCCGCAGCCATGGCTGAAAGAACTGAGCGGCAGAGAACGGGAGATTCTCCTCCTGATGGCTGAAGGTTTGGACAATAAGGAGATCGCCAAACGGTTGTACCTCGGTGAACAAACAATCCGCAACTATGCCAGTGATATTTATTGCAAGATGGGAGTCAGCGACCGGATTCAGGCGGTCCGCATGGCGCTCGAAGCCGGTCTGGATAAAAAGCAGAGGTAGGAGAGGGTAATCTGAGGTATTGGTTGTGCATAAAGGTAAGGTTACAAGCGTTGGGGTGATTGGCCTGACAACCTTAAAGAAAATCCTTTAACAAGGCAAAGTGAAAAGAGATACAGTATTTACGGGAGTCTTCTTCCGGAATGTAGCGATTATTCAACCGCTGGTCCGGGGGGAGATTCCTTTTTATTTAGAGTATTAGGACCTAAACGGGGTTTTAGTACTGGAGTACTATCGCGATATTACATTTGTAGTATTGCAATACTAAAAAATAATAAATGAGGTCGTTATTGTCGCAATTATAGGAGTAACAATACAAAACAAAAGGAAAATGTTATATTTGAGTTACATAAAGGTAAAAAATTGTCATCGGAAAATCAGAAAAAGGTTATTTTATAATGAAATCGCTTAAAGTTTCAAATCGGATAGTAACATATTTGCCTTATCTAAGGTAGTTTACTAGGAAAGAGGTGGTTGCGGCATAATTCAAGAGGTTTCCGGTTGGTGATTAAATTTATTATTTTTAGAGGAGGATTTTAATGAGAAAGAGTCTATTACCGGTCCTTTTAGTCATCGTTCTGTTGGTCGGTTGTTCCATCACTTTTGCTAAAGCCGATGATTTGCAAGCCTGGGCCAGCCAAGTCAAAAAGGAAATGGGTGGGGCTAAGATTACCATCGCCGCCGCCACGCATCCTTCCATTGAAGCCTTTAAGAAAATGACCCCGGAATTTGAAAAATTAACCGGAATCAAAGTCAACTGGGATACAATGGAGGAAATTTACCTTCACGACAAGATCTTAACCGAGCATACCGCCAGAACTGGCCGCTATGATGTGGTCATGATGGATGTCTGTTGGATTGGCGAGTTTGCTAAGAAAAAAGTGGTCCTTCCCCTTGATGCCAATTTAAAGAAGGTTCCTGCCTGGTATAATTATAAAGATATCGTCCCGGCTTACAGCAAAGGTTTAGGAGCTTACGACAACAAGGTTTACGGTATACCTTCAGCCGGCGAATCCGCCTTTATCGCCTATAGGAAAGATCTTTTTGAGAAATACAATTACGATCCCAACAGCATTAAAACCTGCGATGATCTGATGAAAGCCGCCAAGTTCTTTAACGGCAAAGAAGACGGTCTCTTCGGAATTTCAATGCGGGGCCGCCGCGGCCATCATATCGTCTATGGCTGGTTCCAATTCTTATATCCCTTCGGCGGATCCGTATTTGCGCCAGGAACAACCAAAGTTACCATCAACTCCCCGGAAAGTATCGCCTCGCTGCAATATTTTGTCGATTTGATGAAATACGCGCCGACCGGCATTGAAAACTTCAGCCATGAAGAAGCCACCACCACCTTTATGCAGGGTAAAGCGGCCATGTGGTTTGACGCTACCGCTTTGGCGCCGTGGATTGAAGATACCTCCAAATCCGCCGTTGCCGGCAAAGTCGGTTATCTGGCTCCGCCGAAAGGGCCTGCCGGCTCCGCGGCAGCCGTGGCAGGATGGAACCTTGCCATATCAAGCGCTTCCAAAAATCAAAAAGCCGCCTGGGCATTTATCACCTATATGACCAGCCAGGCAATGGCGACTGAATATGTCGAAAGCGGCGGAGTGGTCACTCGGACCTCCGTTTTGAACAACCCGAGCTTTATCAAACGGTATCCCTATTACCCGCAGATCGTTAAATCCTTGGATTTAGCCGACGAGCTGGTGGAGAAAGGAATCGACTGGAGGCCGCGGATGCCGGAATGGCCGAAGATGGGAGAAATTCTGGGACTGAATGCCTCTTTAGCCCTTACCGGCCAAATGAGCGCCAAAGAAGCCATGAACGCGGCCGCCCGCGACGTGGATGAATTAGTAAATAAGAAATAAAACGGGTTTTCCAGGGATTGCGGCAGGCGCTGCCTGTCGCAATCCCTCTAAGTTTTTACGGCGCCGCAAAAACGTACTTAATGAGGTGACCAATTTGAAAAAGAAGACGCAGAATTCTCCATATTTATGGTTGGCCCCTTCGCTCATTCTACTGGTGGCAATCACGGTTATTCCCACTTTGTTTCTTTATTACACATCTTTGGTGCGCTGGGAGTTGGGAATGCCCTGGTCGGATCGGACCTTTGTGGGATTGAGTAATTATGCCAAAATATTTAAGGACTTTCTTTTTCGCCAGGCAATATTGCGGACTTTAGTCTATACCGTAGTCTCAGTGGGGCTTCAGTTTTTCCTGGGATTTCTGATTGCTCAATTTATGTCCAGGAAAACGCTTCGCTGGAAGGGGATACTTATCGCGGCGTTGATTATTCCAATGACTGTTACTCCAAGTATTGCCGGGCTTATCTGGCGGTTGTATTTCAACCCCAATTATGGAATTATCAATTACTTTCTCCGCTTTTTAGGGATCGCCCCGGATTGGTACAGCTATTCATTGGCTTTAACCTCCGTGATCATTGTTGATGTCTGGCAATGGACTCCTTTTGTAGCCTTGGTTCTTTTTGCCGGCATAAGCGCTTTGCCGCCGACGCCTTTTGAAGCCGCGGTGGTTGACGGGGCCACCAAGTTTCAGATGCTGAGATTTATCACTTTGCCTCTACTGAAGCCGATTATCCTGATTGTTTTATTGTTGCGGAGCATGGATGCCTTGAAAATGTTCGATGTAGTATTCTCATTGACCGGAGGAGGGCCGGCCGACGCCACGGAGTTGCTGTCCATGCTGGTCTATAGAACCGGATTCTATCAGACCGGAATGGTCGGTTTGGCCTCCGCGATGGCCGTAATTCTTTTGCTGATTATCATTTTATTGAGTCAAGCATTTATCAAGATTTTGGGAGAAAAGAAGGTGGAATTCTAATGAAGCGGGATCTGAGTAAGCAAAGGAAAAAACGGAGCTTTCTTCCGGATATAACCGGCACGCTTATCATTATCTTTATTTTTCTGTTTCCTTTTTTATGGATGGTATGTATGTCGTTTAAGAATAGAATTCAAACATTCCAAATTCCGCCGGCTTGGTTTTTTCATCCAACGCTCCAAAACTATCACGATTTGTTCAGCCGGGCGATATTTGGCCCCTATTTTATCAACAGCATATTGGTGGTGATCTTTTCCGTACTGCTCTCGTTGATTATCGCGGCGCCGGCGGCCTATGCCTTGGCGAGATTCGATTTTAAAGGAAATAGGGACGTTTCATTTTGGATCCTGAGTGTGCGGATGGCGCCGGCGATCTCGGTAGTCATTCCCTATTTTTTACTGGGGAGTTTTATCGGCATTTTAGACACCAAACTGGTCCTGGTTCTTAGTTATTTGACTTTTAACGTGCCGTTCGCCGTTTGGATGCTAAAGGGTTTTATAGCCGATATACCAGAGGAAATAGAAGAATCGGCGATGGTTGACGGTTATTCCCGCTTCCAGGTTTTTTGCCGGATGATAGTGCCGCTGACCGCCGGCGGATTTGCAGCCACCAGCATCCTGTGCGTGATCCAATCATGGAATGAGTTTACCTTCGCCCTGTTTTTAACAACCACCAACGCCAGAACCTTACCTACGATTGTAACCCAATTTCTGACGTTTCAAGGGGTGGTCTGGGGAGAAATGTCGGCCGCGGCGACGATTACTGTTTTTCCGGCGGTGTTCTTTGCCATTTTAGTCCGTAAACATCTGATCACCGGATTGACTTTCGGAGCCATTAAAGAATAAAAACAGCAATATAGTTGTATCTGAAAGCTTTAAGTTTCAAAAACAGAGGAGGGAGTTTTCTTGAAACAAGCGGTGATGACCCAACCGGGCAAAATTGAATTCCACGAGGTTCCGACCCCGGAGATTTCAGCAAATCAAGTCTTAATCAAAATAATGTCCATCGGGATCTGCGGATCGGATATCCACGTATATCACGGCAAGCATCCGTATACCTCCTACCCGGTGGTTCAGGGGCACGAGGTTTCAGGAGAAATTTTCAAGATTGGTCCGGGAGTCTCCGGATTAAAGCCCGGTGATAAAGTTACCATCCAGCCGCAAGTTGTTTGCGGTCGGTGCTATCCATGCACCCATGGGAGGTATCATATTTGTGATAGCTTAAAAGTAATGGGATTTCAAACCACCGGAACCGCCTCGGAATACTTCGCCGTGGAAGCGGCGAAAGTCATCAAGCTTCCCGATAATATCAGTTTTGACATGGGAGCTATGATTGAACCTCTGGCTGTAGCTGTTCACGCTTTAGGCCGGGCGGGTACCAGTTTGGAAAAGCAGAAAGTTTTGGTACTGGGGGCGGGCCCTATCGGCAATCTGGTGGCCCAGGTAGCCAAGGGATTAGGGGCGGCCGCCGTGATGATTACCGATTTAAGCGATTATCGCCTGCAGATCGCCAAGTCCTGCGGCATTGATTATTGCGTTAACACCAAGGAGCAAGATTTGGAGAAGATTATCCGCGAGAAATTCGGGCCGGACAAGGCAGATTTGATTTTAGAATGCGTAGGCGCAAATGCCCCTATGAGCCAGGCCATAAGTTTCGCCCGCAAAGGATCTGACATTATCGTGGTGGGTGTTTTCGGAGATAAGGCCAATATCGACATGGGATTAATCCAGGACCGGGAATTGCGGTTGATTGGAACATTAATGTACCAGGAAAAAGATTATCTGAAGGCTATTGAACTTGTTAAACTGCGGAAAGTCAATCTGGAACCTTTAATCAGCAACCATTTTCCTTTCAAAGACTATCTCAAGGCTTATGAGTATATCGAAGAACGCCGGGACCAAGTTATGAAGGTTATAGTATCGGTTAATGAGGCTTAAATCGGCTATTAGTGTAGGCTGCGGTTTTTAATACCAACATTCCGAGGATGCCGGAAACCCACCGGCAGCGGATTTTTAACCGAAGGTAAGTCAAAGGGTATTTTCTCTATTTCTGGTTAATTTTAGGGAAACCTGACGAATTCCGGCCTATATAGCGTGTTAATCAGGCCGCTAAGGATGGAGGAGGTATGCTATTTGATTTACATGAGAATATGGCGAAAAATTAAAAACGTAGTCTATTCCTTTAAAGCCAAATTAATTTTTGGATTTGTCCTGATCACCTTGATAATGAGCGCGGTAAGCATTGGCTCATTTATTTCCTCACGGAGCGCGGTTGCGAAATTATCCGAAATGGTGGACATCACAACCGCTACCAACAGCATCAGGACCTCCGCTCTTAATATTTCTTATAAAATTCAAGATTTTTCCCTTAATCAAAGCGCTGAAAACCAGCAAAAAATCTTTGACGAAATCAGCGGCATGGAGCACCAATTACAAAGGTTAAATGCCAGCATGATCAGTGATACCACTTCCAGTACCTTGTCAGCCCTGGACGGGGAGCTTAAAACCTTCCGTCCTTTACTTAATGAAGTGGTGGAGACAAATAAAACGGGGACTCCTTTAGAAGCGGCGGAAAAAGTTGACCGGGTTAAAAAAATCTGTTCTTTAATAGATAACGATGTCTTAAGAATACTCAATATCGAGCTGGATACTTTTAACTCCATGAAGAGCATGGTTAATAATCAGATTAAGTTGACCGAGGCTTTCGCTTTAGGAGTGATCATCCTTTTAGGCGTTTTGAGTATTGGGTGCTCAGTTTTCTTTGCCAATAAAGTAGCCGGGGTTATTTCCAAGCTGGCCAGTTCCGCTCAGAGCATCGCCAACGGCAATTTACAAGTAGCTAAAGTGGAAGCCAAATCCAAGGATGAGATTGCTGCTTTTGTCGGGTCGTTCAACAGGATGGCCGATAATCTTTACGCTTTGATTAAAAGCATCGGTGATAGCAGTACGAAAGTGGCCCGGGCGGCCGAATTTTTGAAAAACGCCGCCACTCAAAGCACCAGGGCCAGTGAACAAATATCGATCGCCATGCAACAAGTGGCTCAAGGGGCGGCCCAGCAATCGGCGGAATCGCAAAACACTGTGATAGTGACCAGCCAACTATTTGAAGGGAACAAAAAAATCTCTTTTAACGCCAGCCAAACTCTATTAACGGCTGAAAGCGCCATCCAGGCCGCCATGTTGGGGAATGACAAAATAATGGGACTGATCAACAAGATCGATGAGATTGCCGGAAGAATCAGCAAACTGGAAACGGTCACCGCTATTTTGAAACAACGCTCCGATGAAATTGAAGAAATTCTCCAAACCATAGTGCAGATAGCCGAACAAACCAATTTGTTGTCTTTGAACGCTTCGATTGAGGCCGCCAGAGCCGGTGACTACGGTAAAGGATTTGCGGTGGTGGCGGATGAAGTCCGTAAACTGGCGGAGGAATCAGCCGGGGCTGTGCGGAATATCACCGAAAGCCTCGAGGAGATTCAGGAACAGTCCCGCCAGGTAATGGAGAATATGCTGGAAGGCGTCAAGGCGGTGACCGGGAGTACCCAGATCGCCGAAGAAGCCAGGATTGCTTTTGATAACATCGTTAAAACGAGCCGGGATACCAACCATCAAATCAAAGAAATCAGCGATGAAATTCAGCGAATGGTTGCGGAGATTGAAAAAGTAAATGAAATGAGCGGGGATATCGCCGCTATCGCTGAGCAGTCTTCGGCCGGATGCCAAGAGGTCGCGGCCTCGGTTGAGGAACAAACCGCCGGTTTACAGGAGATTTTGACGGCCGCCTCGGAATTGGCCAATATGTCCGCTGAATTACAACAATTTGTCAATCAATTTCAAGTGTGACAACTTATCGAAAGAGGATTATTTTTTCAATTAAGGTTTCGCTAGTAATTGACCGGCTGCCGGTACTTGAAATTAAAGGAGGGTAAACAGTGAATCGGAAAATGATGCAAGCCTATGTTATTGAAAAGGAACGTTCGGGAGTGTTAAAAAGCGTGCCTGTTCCCGAACCCGGCGATCATGAGGTGTTAATCAAAGTAATGGGGGCCGGTTTATGCGGCACCGACGCCCATATTTACCTTGGTGAGTATTATTCCACTTTTCCGTTGATACCCGGGCATGAATTCGCCGGGATCATTGAAAAGACAGGGAAAGATGTGAAAGGGTTTAAGGAAGGACAAAGAGTGGTGGCTGATCCTAATATTTTCTGCGAAGGCTGCCATTTTTGCCAACAAAACATCCAGAATTTCTGCCAGAATTTTAGCGCCATCGGAGTTACCAGGGATGGAGCCTTTGCCGAATATGTAGTGGCCCCCGAGGGGTGTGTTTTCAAAATTGAGCAGATGAGTTTTACCGAAGGGGTTTTAGTTGAACCGCTGGCTTGTGTGGTATACGGCCAGATGCGGGCCAGGCCGCAGGTCGGCGATAGCGTCCTGATTTTCGGCGCCGGTCCGATCGGACTACTCCATTTACAACTGGCGAAGCGAAATGGGGCCACCTTTGTTACGGTAGTGGATTTAAAGGAAGAGCGGCTGGCTCTGGCAAGCAAACTGGGAGCCGACTATACGCTTGTCAGTAATTCCGAATTGGAGGAACACCTTAAAAAGGAATTCCCATTAGGTTTTAATTTGGTTATCGACAGCACAGGGGCTCCCACGGTAGTCGAGAAGGCGCCGACTTTTGTCAAAAATGCCGGAACGCTTTTAATTTTCGGGGTTTGCCCTCCAAACGCCAAAGTTAGCTTCAGCCCCTATGAAATATATAAACGGGATTTAAAAATTGTCGGCTCTTTTGCCTTGAAAAAAACATTTCAACCGGCGATTAATCTAATCGAACAGAAAGCGGTGGATGTCTCGGCGGTAATCGGCGCTCAGATCAGTCTTTCGGAGCTTCCCGCCCAGATGGAAAAGTTCGCCGCCGGTAAGACCTTCATGAAGACCATCATCACTTTTTAACCTGTTTCCGGCTTTTCCGCCTCTGAATATCAAAAAACTTGAAAATATCTTATTAATTTAAAAAGGAGCAGATGAGATGAGAAAGATCCGTATTCAGGATTTAAAACCGGGTCTGGTCCCGGGAGTGGAAGTATTAATTCCTTCCGCCAAGGATGCTTACAAGGAAGGCAATTTCGAATGGACGCCTTCCTCTCTGGTTGCCAAATTTAAAACCGCTGAGGTTAGCGGCGGGGTTCTTTACGCCTGGCATCATGTGCCGGTTTTTCACGAGGTGGAGACCCATATTGACGCTGAAACGTTTTATTTTATCTCCGGGGTGGCTCTGATGCCTTTCGTGGATTTGCGGGGCGGCCGGCCGGACATTGAAACCGTCCAAGTCGTACGGATATTACCGGGGACTCAAATAATAATATCCCCTGGGAAAGGGCATTTTGTGGCGGTGGCCGAAAGCAGCGAACCGGTTCATGCGGTGGTGGTTTCGCCTAAGATGGAGGCTCCTAGAGTCCCCTTGCCGGATCAAGTTGAGGGGTATGAATAAGCATGATCTTTTAGGGGAGAGGTGAGACGGGTGTATGATCTGGTAGCGTTGGGCGAATTATTGATTGACTTTACCCCCATAGGGAGCTCTGAAACGGGCAACCCGCGTTTTGAGGCCAATCCCGGCGGAGCGCCGGCTAATGTATTGGCGGCCCTGGTTAAACTCGGCAAGAAGGGCGCTTTTATCGGAATGGTCGGTAAAGACCAGTTCGGCGATTTTCTAAGGGAGACGCTTATCAGTAACGGTATCGACGCAACAGGCTTGAAAGTCTCGCCAACCGTCAATACAACTTTGGCCTTTGTCCACTTGGATTCCTCCGGTGATCGTTCTTTTAGCTTTTATCGCAATCCGGGGGCGGATATGATGCTGGACTCCGCCACGGTAGATTTTGAGCTGATTAAAAAGACAAAAATATTTCATTGCGGTTCCCTGTCGCTAACCGATGAACCGGCGCGAAGCGCTACTTTGACGGCGATCAGATTTGCCAGGGAAAACGGGAAGATAATTTCCTATGATCCCAATTACCGGCCGCCCCTCTGGAGCAACGCCGGCGAGGCTAGAAAACAAATCCAGTCGCTGTTGACTTTTACCGATATTTTAAAGGTCTCCGAGATCGAATTGGACTTGATAACCGGTACCGGCGACTTGGCCAAAGGTTCAGCCATGCTCTCCGACTGCGGAATTAGCTTAATCCTGGTTACCCTGGGACCGCAGGGATGTTTTTACCGTTATCCGGGGGGAACTGGAAAACTCGAAGCCTATCAGGTAAAAACAGTGGACACTACCGGCGCCGGGGATGCTTTTTTAGGTGGAGTTTTATACTGGCTAAGTGAATTGACTTTGGAAGAGATCCGGAGGCTTGACCGGGGTAAACTTGAGGAGATAGTTAACTTTGGAAACGCGATGGGCGGCTTAGCCACCACTAAAAATGGGGCTATTCCGGCAATGCCGGAGATGGAGCAAGTTTTGGAATTAATCGCCAAATTAAATAGGTGATGTTTAAGGTCATACAGAATCCTTCAATGTTTTCCCCTAGGGCAGGAGAATCCTTTTTAACAGGATTTCTCCTTTTTTGTGTTGGGTAGTTAAGAGATAAAAAAACAGGAAGAAAAGCTTGGATATAGAAATAATATAGAAATAACAGGTATGGTCATTTATTTCCGGCAAGTCACCCAAAATGCGTTCAAAAACTCTATAGGGGGAGTATTTTGATGAATAGGTTTGCCAAGGGTAGTCTGCTGTTTATAATAATGGCTGCCATTTTGCTGTCAATACCTGTTTTCGGAGCTATCAGTGAGGAGTCCAAATGGACCCAATTTAAAAAAGACAATCTTACCATTCATTTGCTTTCGGAAGATACGCCCCCCACCTTAGCGGTGCGCTCGATTGTAAAGGAATTTACCGCCAAAACCGGCATCAAAGTGGAGATTACCCAAGCCAGGCTTGAAGATGTCGTTGCCAAAACCATGCTCGATTTTTCCGCCGGAGCCGGTGATATTGAATTGATTTACACTGATCCCTACCAGATTTTGGCGCCGTTATCCGGACATTTTGCCGACATGCGTAAGTTTATTAACGATCCCTCTTTGCCAAAAATTCCGGGTGGGCTGAATGATTTCATAAAAACCAATTTAATCGCCGGCGGGTATATGATCGACAAGGACCGATTGCTGGCTATTCCCTATGATTGCCCGACTATGATCTGGGTTTACCGGAAGGATATTTTTAAAAAATATCAACGGCAATTCATGGCCGCCAAGGGTTACGACTGGACGCCGGGCCCCAATTTAAGTTGGGAGCAGTATTATGAGATCGCCAAATGGATCAATGAGAATGTTTCCGAGGTTAGAGCCGGCACCGGTCATCAGGCGCTGATGTACGATTCACTGCAGTGCGACTTCAGTAATGTACTGGCCGCCTACGGTGGCAAATATTTTGCCAATAATGAGGTCAGCCTTTGGGGGAGCAACGTCCCGGGAAAATGCATGCTCGATCAGACGGAAGCTATTGAAGCGGCCAAGTTTTATAAGAAACTGCTGGGGATAGCGCATCCCGGCAGCACCTCCTGGGACTGGAACGGGCTGGCCGAAGCTTTTGCTGCCGGGGACATTGCCATGATCCCGGAATGGCACGAACATGCGGCTTTATTTGAAGATCCCAACCGCTCCAAAGTCGCCGGTAAAGTCGGCTATACCATTTTACCCCGCGGCAAGTACGGCAGCAAAAATCATTGGGGCGGCAGCAATATCTCCATCAACTCCTACGCGCCGGAAAAGAGGCAGAAGGCCGCCTGGCTGTATATACTCTGGGCCACCAGCCCGGAAGTACAAAAGAAGCTGTTGCTAAAAGGCTCTACTCCGACCAGGTACTCCGTTTATGAGGATCCTGAGGTCAAAAAATGGATCCAAGAAAAGAAACACCCGATTATGGAGTCATTGCAAGCGGTGACCGAAGCCTGGAAATCGGAGAATATTTTTTTGCGGCCCAAAACTCCCTATTGGCTAGATGTCAATACGGTTGTCTTCACCAACTTATCTTATATGCTGGCCGGCAAGATGACTCCCGAGGACGCTATGAAGGATGCGGCCAGGAAAATTGATCATATCACCGGTTACGACAGGATAAATAAACATTAATCCAATCAGTATTCACTGGGGTGAAGAACTTGTTAAAGGAAATGCTGCGAAAGGCGGCGTTTAAGCAGGAAAATGGCGGCCGGTTGCTGACTACGGAAATGAAGATGCTCTTGCCCAGCTTGATTGTTTTGGCTGCTATCAGTATCTATCCTTTTTTATATATGATTACCATGAGCTTTTACAACTCTCCGAAACTGCCGGGACTGGCCCCGGACTTTATCGGCTTGGACAACTGGGTCAAAATGCTTTTCGACCCGGGGGTCCGTGTTTCTTGGCTGGTAACCCTGGCCTATTTTATACTGGCTTTAACGCTTCAGTTTACTTTGGGAGTAGGGATCTCCCTGGTCCTCGATCAATTTAAACGGGCCAGGGGTTTACTGACTACTCTAGTAATCGCGCCGATGTTTATGGCCCCTGTTTTGGTGGGACTTTTATGGCGGTTTCTCTTTCATGATACCTATGGAATTTATACCTATTTTATTCATCAATTGGGTTTTCTGACGAATATCAGCATCTTGGGGAATGTCCAAACCGCTTTACCGGCTATAATCTTGATGGAAACCTGGGAATGGACGCCTTTGATCGTGATAATCATCATTGCCGGGTTGCAGTCGTTACCGGAGGATGTTTATGAGGCCTCAGCCCTCGATGGAGCCAGCTATTGGCAACAATTAACTTATGTGACGTTTCCGATGTTAAAACAGATAATTATCGTGGCTTTACTTATCAGAACTATGGATATAATGCGTTTTTACGACACGATAATGGTGAATACCGGCGGTGGTCCGGCCGACACCACCAAGGTTCTGGCAATCAGAATCTTTGAGCACGGATTCAGGCATTTTAATTTAGGTTACGCTTCCACTCTGGGCTTGTCTCTTTTAATAATCAGTTTTATTCTAGCCAATCTGTTTGTGAGATTAGTGATCGCCGACGGGGAGATGGAATAATTGTTTGCCGATTTAAAGTTCTGGAAAACTTTTTCCCGCCAAGGCTTCTTTTTAAAGCTATGTTTAGCAGGGGTGTTAGGCATTTTCCTGATTTGGACCTGGTTCCCCATTATCTGGATGCTGTTGACTGCCTTAAAAATTGAACAGAATATGTTCGGCTTACCGCCGAAATTTCTTTTTACCCCGACTTTGGACAACTTTAAATATATGTTTACCGAAGTCGGCATCAGTAAATACCTTTTAAACAGCGCCTTTGTCGCCATTGCCTCGACAGCGATCGCTCTATTTTTCGGATCTTTGGGAGGTTATGCGCTGGCCAGGGGGGAGATTGCCGGAAAAAGGCAGCTCGCCTTCTGGATCATCTCCACCCGGATGGTGCCGATTGCCGCCATAATATTGCCGCTATATATGATCTTCAGATCGTTTCATATCTTAAATACCATCCAGGCTTTGGTTTTAGCTCACGTCTCCTTCAATTTGCCTTTCGCCATCTGGTTGATGAACGGGTTTTTTAAAGAGATCCCGGTAAGTCTGGAGGAGGCGGCTATGGCTGATGGTTGCAACAAGCTGCAGGCTTTTTTCTATATCGCCCTGCCGATAGTCTTACCGGGCTTACTGGTAACGGCTATTTTGTCTATTATGTTTTCCTGGAACGATTACGCATTTGCTTCCTTATTTACAGCGGCCGATTCTCAAACTCTGCCGGTAGTGGCCGCCCGCTTGATTACCCAGCGGGGTATCCTTTGGGGTCAGGTGATGAGTATGGGGAGCCTGATTTTCCCTCCGATACTGGCGGCGGGTTTATTGATTCGCCGTTACTTGATCCGCGGCTTGACAATGGGGGCCGTGAAGTAAATGCTTTACCGCTTGAAAACGTTGTCCAGCCAAGACCGGGAATTGTGAACCTGGGCATCGGCCACGCTTTTATATTGTTGATATTTACTTCCTCGCGCAATTAGGGTTTCATTAGTTACATTGCTTTTAAAGACCTGTTTCAATTTGGCGATGACATCATCATAATTAAAGAAACGGCAGGAGAACAGATCCAAATAAGCCAGCTTGGATTTGGGAAAATAGTGCAGGCTGATATGGCTCTCGGCAATCATCGTCAAAATCGAGATCACTTTTTCGTCGCCGACAGGATTTTTAACCATCGAGGGACGGATAATCGGCGTCATCCCGATCTTAAAAGGCATGGTGTCAAAGAGCTCAAAGAGTTCATCCATTGTCTGCGGACCGCTGTAGTTGTTAAAGTCCAGGAAAAGATGGGGTCCAAAGTCTTCCGACTCATTAATCGGAATTCGCTGCGGATAACTCTCCGGGCGCTCCCGTTCCAATAAAAAGGAGGTAACCCGTTCCGCTGGAAAGGCGCCCCTGATTAGACTTTTCAATTTGGCGGTGTCCACCGGTTGCGGGGACAATAAATCAACAAAATAGACCTCCCGGAAGGAAAAGGTATGAATGGTGAAATGCCCGCCCGCCAAAAAAACAAAGGCGCTAATTCCACAATCCTCCGGGACTACTCCATTATAATACGGCAGAATAAACGGGGGCATTACCGTTTTTAAACCTAATTTCGCCGGCAATTCCTCCAGAATCTCATGGACCAGCGTAATATCGTCCAAACGCGAACGATACCCGTTAAAGGCATCCATTACAAAATGATTCATTAACATCGCTCCATTTCGTTATAAAACACTATATATTATAATATAAATTTCAGATTATGCCAGTGTTTTTTTGGATAGGGCAATGGCTGCGCAACCATTTTTCTCATGAGTCTATCTCTTGGAAACGGGCAGTTCATTTATAAAAAACATGCCGGCCGATCCGGGCGGTGACCTGAAAATGAGAGTATTTGATATAATTCCTGGCCTTGGCGGAGGCGGTTGCCGGGTTGTAAAAATAAAGCGCTCCACGAGAGGGATCATTACCTTCGATAGCCGACTTGGCAGCATTTAAAGCCATTTCCGTCGGAATTATCCGGGACAGTTTGTTAATCGTGCTGAATTGCCCCGGTTCGTATATAACGGCGGCAACCGTGTCCGGGAATTCGTTACTGCGGACCCTGTTTAATACCACTGCCGCCACGGCCACCTGCCCGTCATAAGGTTCTCCGGGTGCTTCCGCCGTAATAAGTTTGGCCAGAAGGTAACAATCGGCGGAATATTCTTTTCCGGCAGAAGTTTTAGGGCCCGGTAACCGGTAGTTTAAGGAGATTCCCAAATAGGAACCGGGACCGGGATTCGATTGATCTCCGGAGATTTGGCTATGAAATTCATTCGGGTTGACGGCGGCCTCGATAGTTAAAGAGAGGCCAGGTTTTAGCCTTGAAAGCTCGAATTCGACTCCGGCGATCAGCATAACTTTTTGCGCCGGATCGAGATTGGGAGCTATTTTGGCGTTGACGTCCCTCGCTTCAATTCCCCAATAAAAGGAGGACGGAGCATCCGGCTTTATTTTACCGGTAAACCCCAGATCCAGATCCCCATCCGACCAGTAATATTTACCTGAGAGCGACCAGTTATTTTTAAACCACCAGTTAAACTTAGTGGTGGCGAAGGTCGCTCTTTCTTTGTCCACCCTGACTTCAACTCCCGCCTGAACCGAGGCAGCCGCCGGCGTATGGAAATTAACCAGAATCAATAATGATATTATTATGTTTATTAAAAAACGTTTTGGCAAGACTTCACCCCCAATCTAAGGGGTTCGCGGGTTTTACCCTTATGTCCTGCTTAAGTTTGACGGTTGAATATGGAAAGACACTTGAACCGGGGAGTAGGAGCGCAGGTAAATTATGTAAATTTGTTTTCTATGGCCACAGTAAGATTAATGCAATTAAATATGTATACCACCAAAAAAGGCACTAAAGTGGTTTTATTAGGCTCAAGGCAGAAAAAACGGTGATTTTGAAGATGTTGGGGAAAACAGGGCACAAGTCGTCAAAGTTCGGAATATTAATCTTTATTAGCTTAGCTTTTAGCGGGATTGGCAATTACCATGGCATATCAGGATTCATAACAGGGAACAGGCTGAAGGTATCAGTATGATGACATCGGTCAAGGCGAAAACAGGGGAGGGTTCTTCAGCCTTGGAATTATCATTTCGATCAGTTAAAGGACGGGAGATTAAGGCCTATATTTTTAACCCCGATAAAAAACCAACCACTTTAATAATTGGAGGAATTCACGGAGATGAGAATAGCGGAGTCAGTTTGGCTCATTCCCTTTTAAGGGAGATCCGGCACCGATTTTTGAGCGGTTTCCCAGGGGGAATCATTATTATTCCTGTGGCCAATCCTGACGGTTTGGCTGCCAAAACCAGAGGCAATGCCCGGGGGATCGATATCAACCGCAATTTCCCCACCGGCGATTTTCGGAGCGGATTTTTCCGGCAAAGGTTCAATCCGGGGAAGAGAGCGGCCTCGGAGCCGGAGACTCGAGCTATTTTGGAGGTCGCTTCCAGGTTCCGGCCGGATCTGATCCTGACTTTCCATGCCGCCATGGGTTGCGTCAATTATGACGGCCCGGCCAAAGGGATTGCTAAAAGGCTCTCGGCCAAGAACGGCCTGCCGGTCCTGGCCGATCTGGGTTATCCCACCCCCGGCTCCATGGGGACCTATTTCGGGCGGGAACGGGGAATTCCCATCATCACCCTAGAGCTTTTACCCGGGGAAGATCAGTGGCGGAGGCACGGCGAGGCTATTTTGGGGTTGCTATATTTTGGAATAAAGGAAACAGAATGCGGAGACAGGAGCCGGGAATAGGAAAATAGAAGTCAGGATTCAGCCAGGAGATGGGAGAAAAATGTTTTTGATCTGCCTCTTCTAACGGTTTGTTTTTTACGCGGCACGGTTAACCGAGCTCCCCGCTTCACTTCTTTAATAAAGCTTCATGAGTAGAGACTCTCGCGAAGATCCGGTCGACTTTTCCCTCAATCCGTTTAAGGGCCTCAAAGATCCGTTCGTTAACATCAATTTGGGATTCATGAGCATCAAAAAGAACTTTTAACTTGTCCCCATGATCATTTTTGATATGAATGACAGATGTTTCAACTTGCCTCAGGTCTTCTTTTAATTCCGTAATTCCCTGGGTGGCTGTGTCATATGCTCCAATAATAAATCTTGAAATTTTTCGTTTTCCATCAGCTAAAGATCTCCTATTTTATTTGTTATATCAACCGGTTTCACTAGTTGAAGCTTGTTCGTTTTGGGTTTGGCTCATATTTTCCAATGAAGATACATTCATGGCTGGTCAATAGGCGGAGTGCCGGGAGTTTTTTCAAATCAGCGCTGGCAACTGACAGTTCCAGCTCGGATTGGCTTGCCGGTGCTTAATTTGGAGGGGCGCTTACTATAAAAAAGCGGTATAATGGTAATAATTGAGATTTTTGGATTAATAATGGCTTTTGCAGGTTGTGATTATCATCATGACGGATCCGTGTAATCAAGGTACAATCTTGCCGAAGCTAATAAGTGAGGATGGTTTACTCAGGTATAATCAGCGATTCTGACGGTATTTTAGGTGCTGAACCTGTTATGATTAACGAAGCATGTCGGTATTCCGAGCTAACCTCTTTACTAAGATTGGTAATCTTGAAAAAAGGATAATCGCCGAGTTTTATTTGAAATAAGTATGTCTAAGCGGCGGGGCCGTTAATTAAGGTGAACACGCTGGTGGAGGCGGGTCATGAAAAGAATTAAAGGGCAATTCAATGAAGCGATAGTGTATACCGACAACATCGACGAAAAAGCCTATGAGCAAATACGGGAATTGTGCAACCAGGAATTCGCCGGGGGAAGCTGTATCCGGATCATGCCCGACACCCATGCCGGCGTAGGATGCACCATTGGAACCACTATGACTGTTAAGGACAAAATCGTTCCCAATCTGGTGGGGGTCGATATCGGTTGCGGCATGTTCGTGGCCATACTTAAAAGAACCAAGGTTAACTTTGAAAAGCTGGACCGGGTCATCCGGAAAATGATTCCCAGCGGGTTTGCGGTGCGGCGAATCCCTCATGAATATAACAGCTTTGTAGACCTTGACAGTTTAAAGAGCAAGCAATGCCTGGACTTAAACCGGGCCCGCCTGAGCATTGGAACCCTTGGCGGGGGCAATCATTTTATTGAAATGAATGTCGATGACGACGATAACTTATATCTAGTGGTCCACTCCGGCAGCAGACACTTGGGGAAACAGATTGCCGAGCACTACCAGCATCAAGCAGGCGTCAATACAGTGAAGTCAAATATTGAAAGAATTACCGCGGAGCTCAGGTCCCAGGGGAGGCAGGCGGAGATAGCGGCGGAGATCGCCAAATTTAAAAAGAATCTTAACCGCGGATTAACCTATCTCGAAGGGGAAACATTAGCCGAATACCTTAACGATATGCGGATTGCCCAAAAATACGCCGAATACAACCGGAAGGCCATCGCCGAAGTTATCCTAAAGGAGATGGGTTTTGCAGTGGTCGACAGTTTTACGACGATCCATAATTATATTGATCTCGATGAGTTAATCCTGCGCAAAGGGGCTATCTCGGCCAGAAAAGGAGAGGTGGTCATCATTCCGCTCAACATGAGGGATGGGAGCATTATTGCCACAGGGAAGGGCAATGCAGCTTGGAATTATTCCGCTCCCCACGGCGCCGGGCGACTGATGAGCCGCAAGCAAGCCAAGAGTAGCTTAAGACTGGAAGATTTCAAGAAATCGATGGCCGGTATTTACAGTACCTCGTTATCCAGGGAGACCCTGGATGAAGCCCCGGCGGCCTATAAACCCATGAAGGAGATTATCGCCGATATTCAAGAGACGGTTGAGATTAACCGGGTTATCCGGCCGGTCTATAATTTCAAAGCAGCCGGGGATTAGCGGAGTAATCAAAGAGTGAGTCATAGATCGTAAGAATATAGTCTATAATGCAATAAGAAACGTAATATTCTCAGTGGTTTGCATAAAATAGAAGTTGAAGGAGGGATAGTATGAGCAGCATTGAGCCTGACACTCAACCGGTTATACTTACCGAATCTTCGGTGGAGAACGATACTAGGAATACTGAACAGGTTCCTGATCAGAATATTGAAGGACACGTTCATGAATTTGAAGGAAGCACCAAACTGGCCGAAGAATGTGAAGATCGCCACAACCATCGTTTTGCCGGAGTTACCAGTGAAATGATTGTAGTGGGTGACAATCACATCCACGGGATTTTAGAAAATACCGATTTTCTTGATCATCATCATCAAATAGCCGCCATAAGCGGATTTGCCATTGATGTCGGAAATGATAAACATGTTCATGTTTTCCAGTCTACTACATCGATGGTTGATGGCCATTTTCATGATTTCATTTTCGCGACGTTAATCCCCAGACCGCTTGTTTAAATAAACGCCGTTCTTCATCAATAAGTTATAAAAAACAGGGCACTTTCCATCTATAGTGGTTAGTGTCCTGTATATTTTAATAGCTTATTTATTCAATGCTCGGTTCCGGGTTTTTTAATTTGGGTTTAAAATTGTTTTCCTACAACCCGAAAAGTTCGGAACGGGAAACGTACAGGTAATCGTCGGGGTTATTACTGGAGGCGAACTGCGCTCCATCGTATAGTACCAGTTCAACATAATGAGCATCAGAGGAATGACGGCCCTTTTCGTAGTAAATTTGGGAATCGTTAATCCGGAAGGTGTTGGCCCGTTCATCAGTATAAAACTCCTTACCGTCGTTGAGGAATTCCAATACTTCACCGGTGACCGGGTTCATAAAATCATCGGTTTCACCCACATATTTTTTATTTTGATCGTAAAATTTCAAGATGCCGTTGGCGACCCGCTGATCGTTAATTGTAAAATTAATAGTAAAGGTGTTGTCGACCAAAGCGGCGGAATTAATGATCCCCAGTTTTAAGGCGGGGGAATGAGCCTTCGTTAGTTTTCCCCGGTAAGTCTCACAATAGACAAAATCTATATTCGCCGGTGACAATGCCCCCGGTTCCGGTATGGAGAAAGGCTCTTCAACAGTTGTCTTATTGGTGAGCGTAATAATGGCTTTCATATCTTTCAGAGTCAGAATGGCGCCGTTTTTGGAGATTGTTGAGTCATACCAGAGGCCGCCGCCAATATAGCCCTTATTTAAATTTTGATGATGCTTATGCTCTATAATCCAATATGTGCCGTATTTATTTTCTATCCGCACTTCTTTAATCTTGCGGATGTTTTGCCTTAAATTGTCGATATAAATATAAAAATCATAAAATAGCCTCGGCCCATTGGGATTTGTCTCGCCCGCCCAAAAAGAGGGGTGGATATTTTCAATATGAGTATCGATTTTGGTTATTTGAAGAGTTTTGGCGGATTCCGCGAACATGGTTGTCGAAAACAGAACGGATGTAAAAAATACCAATAATAGGGCGTATTTAAAAATGCAAGACGGTTTTCGATTGGTCATCGCTTTACTCCTTTCGAGCCTGTTTAGGATATTATTCGAGGATTGGCAAGTAATTCCTGCCATTTTCTATTATTTTCCTCAAAAACCCTAAAAATCTTTTTCGCTATTTAAAGATTGACAGAGTTGAGCTGGAAGTTTAACATAAAGCTTAATGGGGAGGGGAGGGATTGCTATTAAAAAGGTTTTACTTGTCGGAACCGGGGGGACCATTGCCTCGTCCAACGGGCCGGAAGGCCTGGCGCCGGTTTTTGACGTCGCCGCTTTGTTGACCTTTATTCCCGAAGCTTTTAACCTGTGCGAACTCCATCCTTTACAAGTTATGAATATCGACAGCACCAATATGCAACCCAACCATTGGCTGGAAATAGCCGCTATCATCCGGGAGAATTATCCCCGTTATGATGGTTTCGTGATAACCCACGGTACTGATACGCTGGCGTATACGGCGGCCATGCTTTCTTATGTGATTCAGAACTCCCGGAAACCGGTGGTGATCACCGGATCGCAAAAACCAATCATCGCCCCAAAGACGGATGCCAAAAAAAACCTTTTGGACGCCATCCGTTTCGCCTGCGAAAATTTGGGCGGAGTCTATGTTGTTTTCGATGGCAAGGTAATCAACGGCTGCCGGGCGGTAAAAATCAGGACTAAAAGCCGTAATGCTTTTGAAAGCGTGAATTACCCCTATGTGGCGGATATAAACAAGAAGGAAATTCACTATAATCCGGCTTATCCTTTCCCTTCGCAACCAATGGAAACCCGGTTCTTTACTTCTGTCGCCACCGATGTCGTCCTGATTAAGCTAACCCCTGGATTTCAGGCCGGACTGTTTGATTTTGTAAAAGGGAAATACCGGGGTGTGGTTATTGAAAGTTTCGGGAGCGGAGGAGTGCCATTCATCGGCGCCGGAAACATTTTAGATAAAATAGCCGATTTAATTCATTCCGGGATTATTGTAGTCTTGACGACTCAATGCTTATTTGAAGGCGAAAATCTTCACCTTTATGAGGTGGGCCAAAAGGTGATGAAAAACAGGGTTATCCCGGCTTACGATATGACTACCGAAGCCGCGGTAACTAAACTCATGTGGATACTTGGAGGGACTAGCGATTTTGAAGAGGTAAGGAAACTTTTTTTGACCCCTGTTAATAACGACCTGACTCCACAATGAGGTCCAAAATTAAAGGGACTGTGAATAATTTAAATATCGTGGGATTATTATAGTTAAGCGGTAAGAAGTTGTCAAAGAAGCGGGGAGGAAATAGATGGAGGTTGGCGAATTATTTAGTGATTGAGGTTTAATGGGAAATCGCTTGAAAGAGAATATTGCCAATGGAATATTTAATTTTCGACACTGAGACCACTGGTCTGCCGAAAAGTTGGCAGGCACCTATCACCAAACTGGATAACTGGCCGAGAATGGTTCAGTTGGCTTGGGTACTTTATAATGAAGACGGAAAGGTCATTCAGCGCTGCGGGAGGATTATCAAACCGGAGGGGTTTGTGATTCCGGATCAGGTGGCAAAGATACACGGGATCTCCACCGCCAGAGCTTTGGCTGAAGGAGTGCCGGTTAAAGAGGCGCTGACTGAGTTTTGCCGGGTTTTGGAGAGGAGGCGGCTGACCTTGGTTGCCCATAATATTGATTTTGATGAAAAAGTGGTGGGCGCTGAGTTGCTGCGCGCCGGGATCCGCAGCGAATTTTTTAACCTGCCGAAAATCTGCACCATGAAGAGCGCCATTGAGTTTTGTAATTTACCGGGGAAGAAATACCCCCGATTGGCAGAGTTGTATTTTAAACTCTTTGGAGATGATTTCCAGGAGGCCCACCGGGCGGATGCGGATGCGACTGCCTGCGGGAAATGTTTTTTTGAGTTGAAGAAGAAGAAAATCGTCTAGTCCAGTGGGATCTAAAAGTTAGTATACTAAAGAGCCATCAATCGCAAGAGCTTTAAGCTCTTTTTTTGTTGCAGTCTGGAGGTCCCTGAAATCAGGTAAAAAAGTGATTCTCCTGTAGGCAAAGAAGCATAGTTTCAATTGGCGCACACATATTTATGTAACGGTAAACTAAAAGGGTGCCGTACTGCGAGGTATTAAGATGATTTTTTTAATTAGAAGAATTTATTTGTTTCCCTTACTAATAATAATTTTTTTAGTGGCTTATCTAACCTTCCGGGAACTGCAAACGGAATTTTCCAATAGTGTTCAATCAAACCCGGGGATAGTTAAAATTTATGCCGCCGGCGATATCATGCTGGGGAGGTATTTAACCGAGTACCTGGAGCAAAATGGGAAGGATTATTTTTACCCCTTTAAGAGGGCCAAAAACATTTTTAGCGGCGACGGGGTTGTTTTTGGCAATCTCGAGGGCCCCATTACCGCCCAAACCAAAAGTCTGACCGGCATCGAGCGCGGCGGTAAATATATCCTGAAAAACCCGGTTCCCGCTTTGGAGGCCATCAAAGATTGCGGTTTCAATCTTTTAAGTTTGGCCAACAACCATATACTTGATTATTATGAAGCGGGTTTATTGGAGACCATCAGCTTGCTTGAGGCCAATAATATCGCCCACGCCGGCGCCGGAAGGAATTTAGCCGCCGCCCGGAAGCCGGCCGTTATTGAAAGAGGCTCCCTTAAAGTCGGACTGTTAAGTTACACCGACATGGCTGAAATCCTTTATAAAGGGAATCCCCCGTATAGATTCGGCGCCGGGGATCTAAAGCCGGGAGTCAACCCCCGGCCTCCGGCGTTTAATGAAACCATTAAAAAGGAGCTTAAGGAGGCTAGGGGACAGGTTGACCTTCTGATGGTTTCCTTACATTGGGGAGTGGAGGAAAGCTTTACCGTTTTAAAAAATCAGCGGGATTTCGCCCACCGGCTGGTGGATAACGGGGCCGATCTTATCCTTGGAACCCATCCCCATCAATTTCAAGGGATCGAGATTTACCACGGGAAACCGATTATCTATAGTTTGGGGAACTTCATCTTTGACCAGGATGATCCCGAAAATAAGGAATCATTTATTATGAAGCTTCTGTTTGAGGAGAACAAGTTGGTTGGGATGAAAGGCATCCCGGTTAAAATCATTAACTATCAAGTAGTGCCGGTATTTGGCCCGGAGGCCGCGGCCCAGTTGGAAAGGGAGAAAATGCTTTGCCGGAAGCTTAAAACCAGCTGTATAATTAGGAATAATCAATTGATTTTTGAAATCTAATACCAAATGCGTTTAAACACGCAGTTTATCTCGCTAATAAATGCATATAAAACCGGTTTCTTTAAAGAAGCAAATTTTCAACCGGAATATTTGGCCAAGAAAATCACCGGTTAAAACCGGGAAGGACAGCAGTTTAAATTGCCTGTTCATCACGGTAAGCGCCGACGAACTGGCTGTTATAAAGTTCGGCATAAAATCCGCCTTTAGCCAAAAGCTCCTTGTGGGTACCGGTTTCAATAATCCGGCCTTTGTTCATCACTAGTATTAAATCGGCATCGCGGATTGTCGAGAGACGGTGGGCTATGACAAAACTGGTTCTTCCGTTCATCAGCTTTTTCATGGCTTTTTGAATATAAATCTCGGTCCTCGTGTCCACGCTGCTGGTGGCTTCATCCAGAATCAAAATGGCCGGGTCGGCGAGAAAAGCCCGGGCAATGGTTAATAACTGCTTTTCTCCTTGGGAAATGTTGGTGGCTTCCTCATTGAGCACGGTATTATAGCCTTCGGGAAGAGCCCGGATGAAGTGGTCGGCGTGGACTGCTTTAGCGGCTTTAACCACCTCGACATCACTGGCTCCTTTCCGTCCATAGGCGATATTTTCTTTGATGGTGCCGTTAAAAAGCCAGGTGTCCTGGAGCACCATGCCGAAAACAGTCCGGAGGTCGCCCCGGCGCAGGTCGCGGATATCCACCTCGTCCACCGTGATTTTCCCGCCACCGATCTCGTAGAACCGCATCAACAGGTTGACCAAGGTGGTTTTACCGGCGCCGGTCGGCCCGACTATAGCAATGGTTTGGCCGGATTTGACTTCAATATTCATATTCTCGATCAGCGGGGTATCCTCTTTATAACCAAATTTTACATTTTGGAATTTGACCTCGCCCTGCGGGAAATCGATGACTTTGGCATTTTCCTTCTCGGGGATCTCCTCCGCCTCATCAAGCAGTTCAAAGACGCGTTCGGCCGAGGCCACGGTCGACTGAAGAATATTGGCGATATTGGCGGTTTGATTAATGGGCATGGTGAACTGACGCGAATACTGGATAAATGCCTGAACATCACCGATTTCAATTGTGCGGCGGGTGACAAAAATTCCACCGGCCACCGCCACCAATACATAACCGATATTGTTGATAAAGGTCATCGCCGGCCAGATTAAACTGGAGATAAATTGCGCCCTCCAACTGGCGGTATATAAGTTTTCATTAATCGCGTTGAAATCGGCTACGGATTGATTTTCGCGCCCGAAAGCCTTTACAATTATGTGACCGGTATACATCTCTTCTACATGGCCGTTAAGTTCACCCAAGAAGGTTTGTTGTCCTAAAAAGTATTTCTGGGAACGGGAGGTAATAGCTTTAATAACCGCAATTATCAGGGGCAGAGTCACCAAAGTAATCAAAGTCAGCCAGAGGTTGATGGTTAACATCATGATCACTACACCCAAAACTGTTATTAAAGAGGTGATAAGCTGAGTGAGACTCTGTTGCAGGGTGGTGCTGATGTTGTCGATGTCGTTAGTGACCCGGCTCAAAATCTCTCCATGGGTGCGGCTGTCGAAAAACTTAAGAGGCAGGCGGGATAGCTTGTCGTTGACGTCTGTTCTCATGTTAAACACGGTTGTTTGAGCGACCCCGGCCATAATATACTGTTGGATATAACTAAATAGTGAACTTAAAATATAAAGCACCGCCAGAATTAGAATTATTCTAAAGATATAGTCGAAATCCACTCTGGCCCCGGGCACGCCCCGCAATTTCAGCATTAAACCCTCAAACAATTTGGTGGTGGCTTTCCCCAATATTTTTGGGCTGACAATGCTAAAAAAAGTGCTTAAAATAGCGGTTAAAAAAACTGACAGGAGCCGGTATTTATAGGGTTTTAAATAACCGATCAACCTTCTAACGGCGCCCTTAAAATTTTTCGCTTTTTCCACCGGCATTCCGACTGGGCGGTGGCCGCCCCCGAACATACCTGGCCCTCTGTGGCCTCTGGGACCGGCCGGCCCGCCGGGATTATTATTTTGACGTTCGTCGCTCATCATAGAATCCTTTTTTTTTAGGCTATTTCTTCCTCTGAAAGCTGAGAAGCAACAATCTCCCGGTATACATCACAAGTTGCCAGCAATTCCCGGTGGTTTCCGATGCCGGCAATCTCCCCTTCATCCAGCACGATAATTCGGTCGGCATCCATCACGGTGCTTACCCGCTGGGCTACTATTAATACGGTGGATTGGGCGGTCTCTCTTTTAAGGGCCGCCCGCAGTTTGGCATCGGTTTTAAAGTCCAACGCCGAAAAGCTATCGTCAAAGATAAAAATTCCAGGCTTCCGGATCAGTGCCCGGGCGATGGCCAAACGCTGTTTCTGCCCGCTGGAGATATTGGTCCCCCCCTGGGCAATCAGCGTCTGAAAACCATCTTTCATGTTGGAGATAAACTCGGTTGCCTGGGCAATATCCGCCGCTCGTTTTATCTCTTCATCTGTGGCGCCGGGTTTTCCGTAACGGATATTGTCAGCGACAGTACCGGTAAAAAGGATGGCCTTTTGGGGGACGAGACCGATCTTCGACCGTAAGGCCTCCTGGGAAAGATCGCGAATATCGACTCCGTCGATGAGAATCGCTCCCTGGTCAATATCGAAGAACCTGGGTATCAAGTTGATCAAGGTCGACTTTCCGGAACCGGTCCCGCCTATAATGGCGGTCACTTCCCCGGGATCGGCTGAGAACGTAATATTACAGAGAGCAGGTTTCTCAGCGCCGGGGTAACTGAAGGTGACGCCCCGGAATTCTAAAAAGCCTTTTTGGGGGCCGGTCCCTTTAGGCTGAGTGGGATTCTTAATTCCGGGAGTAATGGCTAGCACTTCATTGACTCTTTTGGCCGAGGCCGAAGCCCGCGGCAG
>JBLNCU010000140.1:0-15923 GCA_050260935.1 Bacillota bacterium | reverse complement strand
CACTCTCCCATAAACAAACGGCCACACTGAACCGGGCGCTGTATGTCTTAAAAAAGATTCCTGGCTGACAAAAATGTAGCCGGGATACAAGAAATAGGTCTGAGGATCATCCAAATAAACTCTCCCCCTGTGAACTCCCGGAAACCATTGGATGAGAAAAGACGACCTTTTTAAGATCAGCAACTTCCATCCGTGCCCTGATCATCATCCCGGCGCCATAGATAAGCTCCGATGCGTAATTGGCGATCAGGCAAATCCCGATAACCTTCCGCTCCTGTAATTCTTCATTGGCAAAACGGTTATTTCCCGGGATTGGCCAATATTCAGGGTAATTTGGGGGTAACTCCGCAATAATTAACAAATTATTTCAAGAAACCAAAATCTCAAGTAGTAAAATACTACGGTATTTTATAAAATAATAGTAGAAAGTTATAGAATTTCAGATGATAATGATAAACCAGCGGAGAAAAATGATAGAATACCGGGGGAAAATCGTAAACCATTAAAGGAAAATGATAGACCGCCATGAAAAAATGATAAACCGCCGGTGGAAAACAATAAACCTCCATGGGAAAATCATAGACCAATATAGGAAAATGATAAACCGGCATGGAAAAATTGTAAACCAATATGAAAAAATTACAAACGATGAACCTATAATAGGTTAGGGCGGATTAGCTAGAGCGCATATAAAAAAATCGCTCCTCCCGGAGCGGGTCCGTGGGCTAAATCGGGGGCGAATAAAAGGCTTAAAACTTAATTTCCGCGTGGAAAGTTTTTTGCAATCAATGGGCTCCGGCGCCAAACATCCCGTCCAAAATCTTAAGCCCGGTGACCGTCTTGAAATACTTATCGCGGATATTTTTAACCGGACCAAACTCGGGAACATTTCCTTCATCGATGTTTACAATAAAATCGGCCTCAACCAGGATCTGAAAATCAAGATCATTAATCTGTCCGTAACTGTGATGATGCCCCACCAAAAAACAGACCCGCTGGCTGATGGATTCCCCAACGCCGGTTTCGCCAAGCATTCCGGCGGCAATGGGCGGGCCTTCGATCTCCTGATATTTCCCGGCTGAAGAGTTGTATTTCCTTACCGCCTCCGGAATACCGATGTCATGAAGAATAGCGGCAAGCTCCACCGTCAACCGCCGCTTTTCGAGCAAAGCCTCGCCCCCGGCTATTGTTTTGGCAAAACCGTAAACCTTTAAGGAATGATTAATCCTTCTAACATCATCCCCGAAATAAGCGATCATTTTGGCTAAAACAGCGCTAACCATCGGGCAACCCTCCATAAAAATACGGCTCTTTCAAAGATAATTGTTGATTTTTAAGGTTCGTATAAGTGGATATTTGTAGCTTCGGCCGCAATCCGTTGGTTAAAAACCCACTACTTTATAAGGCTTATCGGTTGAAACCAATATTAAAACATTATACCATATCTCCCTAAGAAATAAAACTTTGGCTATGTTCTTAGAAATGGTTGGTTGAAAATATCCCTATCTGAGTCTCCGTGTCTCTGTGGCTGAATTTTATTAGCCACGGAGACAAAGCGGCACAGAGAAAGTTTATGAACTTTTTAAAAAAAATGTCCCCTTATTGGAGGAGACAAAAATTCATAGTAGTTTGCATATCTTTGAGGGTTTTTACGGGGTTATTAGAACTTTAACACTTTCATCCAATTTTTCCGCCTGTTTGAATGCTGCTTGAAATTCTTTCAGCGGGAATGTCTGGGTAACTATACCCTCTACCGAAATTAATTTCCTTTCTAAAAGACTAATTGCGGTGGGGTAAGTATAAGGGCTGATATGCGCTCCTAAAACATCGAGTTCCTTTTTTTCGCCAATTATACTCCAATCAACGGTGGTTTCCGATCCGAAAACACTAAACTCAACAAAGCGGCCCTTTTTACGGATCATAGATAAGCCTTGAACAACGCCTTTCGGATTACCGGTAACTTCAATATAAACATCGCATCCGTAACCGTCGGTCAGGCTGTTAATTATCGAAGCTGCGTCCTGCTTCAGTGGGTTAATCGTAATATCGGCGCCCAACTTTTTCGACAACTCAAGCCGGTTATCATTAAGGTCAATTACCACCAAATTCTTCGGCGTTTTTAAATGAGCCAGCTGAATGATAAATAATCCAATGGGACCTGCCCCTGCAACAACAACCACATCCTGAAAATCGATGCTGCCGCGTTGTACCGCATGAATTGAACAAGATAAGGGTTCAATCACCGCCGCCTCCTCCAGCGATACGGTTTTAGGTATTTTATGGATTAAAGAGGCGCTTCCTAATTTCATATATTCCGCCATACCGCCTTCGGCGATGCCTTTTTGGAATCCATACATGTTATGGACGGAACACAGATGATAATCACCCTGCAGACAGTAACGGCATTTATTACAGGGAATAATCTGTTCGGCAATAACCCAGTCGCCAATATTTATTTTGTACTTTTCCGCTGAACCTTCTCCCAGTTCAACTACTTTCCCGAAAAACTCATGACCCGGCGTTACCGGAGCAATCATCCAAGCGGCCATTTTTTCATTGCCCCAATAGGAAGGAGCTCCATGATAAGCATGGACATCACTGCCGCAAACTCCGCAAGCCTTTACTTTAATGATAACCTCTTCTTTACCCGCCCTGGGGGTCTTTTTGGTTTCCAGGCGATAATCTTTGGGACCATAAGCAACTACAGCCAACATTGTGTCCTTAATACCACTCATCGCTAACCCTCCTAATAATTAATAAGTAAAACTAGGCATTACGCCTTTTTCCCTGTTGAATCCCTTGAAATATTATTGCCAGCAATAAAAGAAAACCGTAAATCGCATCCTGATACAAAGGATCAATACCGCTAAGAGTGAGTACGTTATCGATCGTCTGTAATAAAATCGCTCCGCCAAACGCGCCAAGTATGGTTCCTTTTCCGCCGGTCATTGCTATGCCGCCTAAAACGACAGCCGCCAGTACTTGCATGATGCTGCCATCACCCATCCCGTTAGTGCAGGATAACTGACGGCCCGCAGTCAACATACCCGCAAATGCAGCAAACCCGCCCGCCATAATGAAAGCGATCATCTGAACTTTATCAACATTGATACCTCCGATAAACGCCGCTTCCCTATTACTGCCGGTCGCCAGTAAATGACGGCCAAACGGCCGGTATTTTGTTAACAGATAAAGAATAATAAACACCAGGAGCATTACCAAAATATCCAGCGGCAGAAAATTTGTGAAAAACCGTGTGGAGCCTAGATAAGTAAAAACTTTAGGCAGATTGTACAGGCCCTCCGGAATCAGAGTTAAGACTACCCCTCGCAAAAAGAGCAGCATCGCTAAACCAACTAAAAAATCATTAATCCCTAATTTAACTGACAAAAAACCATTAAATGCTCCAATTGCCAAACCTATTGCCAAACAAATAATTACTGTCAGAATGGGTGGAAAAGCAGGGCACCATCTCATAACTAAAAGATTGGCAACAATGGGAGCGATAGCAAATGTCGATTCCATGCTTAAGTCGATTCTTCCCAGCATCAGAAGGAATGACATCCCGAAAACCATCATTGTTAATGGAGCAGCGTGGCTAATAATGTTCAATATATTTTTCAAACTGATAAATACCGGATCAACCAATGTCCCGACAATAAACATTATTACTAATAACAACCAAACGACATGATCGGTTAATATTTTATTGATTATTGCCATGACACCAGAAGCCGGTTTTAAACTGGTAACAGGTTGAATGCTGGCGCCCATCTTTAAACCTCCTGACCTTGAATAGACTTAAAAATAACTCGTTCATCAAATTCGGCGGCCCGATAAACATGTCGGATTTCGCCTTGAAAGAAAGTGATAATCCGGTCGCAAACAATTATTAATTCTTCAATACTTGAAGAATTTATGATTATTCCCCTGTTTTTCCCAGCTATTTTCTCCCTTAACAATTTCAAGATTTCATATTTTGCGCCGACATCGATGCCTTTGGTCGGTTCATCCAGGACCAAAATATCGGGGTTGGTATTTGTCAGCCGGGATAAAATCACTTTTTGTTGATTACCGCCGCTAAGCGTCATGATCGAATCACCAGCCGAAGTGCTCTTTATGTTAAACAATTCCTTGTTTTGAAGATATAACTCATTTTCGCGCATACGATTTATGAAAAATTTATCAATCAAACGTTTCCAAATACTGGCATTCATATTTTCCAATATCGACATGTGCGGAAAAGAACCTTCATGAATCCGGTCATTGGTGCAGTATACTATTCCTTGCTCCAACGCTTTCTCGGGACTTAAATTGCCTAATGCCAATCCCCTTTTTTCAATTACGCCGGAATCCGGGCGACAAATACCGCAAAGAGTCCTAAATAAGGCCGAAACCCCGGAATCAGTCAAACCGGTAATTCCGAGGATTTCACCCTCATAAAGTTCAAAGGCCACCTGATGATATTCTTTGGTTTTTGATAGTTTTTTAACGCTCAGCAGGGGCTGGCGATTATCAACCATTACCTTATTTCGGGTAAATTTGGGAATCTCCACTGTTTCGCCAACAATCAAATTAGCCAACTCATTTTCATTTAAATTGTTAACGGCGTCGGTTACAATTTTTTCTCCGTTGCGAAATACGGATACTACATCGCAAATCTCAAAAATCTCCGGTATGCGGTGCGTAATAAGAACAATGGTCTTCTTGTCTTTGATTTTCCTTATATAATTGAATAATATGGAAGTCTTTGCTTTTCGCAACGCGGATGTTACTTCATCTAAAAGGACAACCTCGCTGTCTAACAAATTGATCACTAGCGCCGTATAAACCAAATGGCGGTCTTCCATTGAAATTTCATGAACGGGAGTTGCCGGTGAAAAATGAAGGTCAAACTCTTCAAGGCTTTCTTTTACTTTTTGTTGCATTCTCCCCCGGTCCATTTTGAAAATATTCTTCATTAAAGGCTTTTGTAAGAAAAAGTTTTCCTCAATCGTTAAATCCAAGGCAAACGGGGGCTCCTGCGGCACCAAATATATGCCATGCTTACGTGCTTCAATCGGAGTGAAGTGTTTTAAGTCGAGTTCTTCATTTTGATGATTGTTATTATTAATCCAGGCCCGCCCGCTATCAGCTTTTACCCAGCCATACATAATATCGACGAACGTTGATTTCCCCGCTCCGTTTTTCCCGACCAGGCCGTGAATTTTGCCCTTTTCCAATTGCAAGTCGATGTTTTTTAAGGCAACGACCCCCGGATATCTTTTTGTGATACCTTTAAATTCCAACTTGATATTATTCTCCACCGTCAATACCCTCTTTAGTTTTATAGTAACTATAAAACTTCGATTTTGATGGGGAAGAAGAAAGAATTCTTCCCCATCCGTACCCATTTCACATTATTTTTTTATTGGGCTTTATTTGCCGTTTTGCCAAGGCCATTTCCCGGTCTTTAAATAAGGCCAGAAATTACCCCACAGTATTTTGGAATCGGCCGGATAATCATCCGGACAAGTCATGGTGGAATTGGTCTTATACCAAACACCTTCCCAGGAACCGTTCGGAACTTTTCCAGCCACTACTTGAACGGGGGCCCAGACCGGCTTGGCGCCTTTATTATACTCTTCTTTGGTAAATTGATTCCGCGCCAAATCCATAATCAACGGCCGTTTTTCGTTAGCATAAAGGGTGGTGCCAACTTTAGCTATTCCTTTTTCCCCTTTGGTCCAAATATCATGGATTAAACGTGCGACAACTTCGCCTTCACCCCACGCCGGCTGAATGGTAACCGAATCCAATTTCTTCTCCCTTACCATCTGCAGTTCCGGAGAAGTGCCATCGATGCAGCACATAATGATGTGTTTCGGATTATCGATAGTATATCCTTTTCCTGCGGCAACGAGAGCGGGCCAAACGCCGCCGATTGACATTGTGCCGTCATGGGTATAGGTGGCGATGATCTTATCACCGTATTTGGTAATTAAGTCGGCCATTTTCTTGTAAGCGATATCACTATTCCATTTGCCTTCTTCAGTGACCACTTGTAAGCCCGGAGTGTCCTTTGCAATTGGATCCATGATATTATGGAAACCCCTGCTCCGGTCGCGGGCAATAGACATGGCCCAATCACCGGTCAATTCGACAATAACCCCGCCGGCTGCCGCCCAGGTCTTGGGATCTTTCCCGTATTTCTTTTCCAGACGCCTGATCATGGCTTTAGCGGTGGTTTCACCGGCAATCACATTGTCGAAAGCCACAAAAGTGTGTTTTCCGCCGTAAATAGTCACGTTATTGGTTATAACAGGAATATTCTCCGCATTATACTGTTGAACAGGCCCGATCAGGTTGGAATCAACTGGACAAAAAACTAAAATATCGGGTTTTTTTGCCATCAGCGTTTCCAAATACTTCACTTGGGTTTCCGGCTTTTGGTCGCCCAGTAAATCACGGGTATAAGTAAAACCATATTTTTTACTCAAGCGATCCAATTCATACTTGGTTCCATCCTGGACAGTCTGGAAAAAGATATCATCCAACCCCCAGGCTACCTGAGCAACATGCAACGTTTTGCCTTTAGCATTTGTTAGCCCGGATGTAACAAGCATTGAAACTACAATAACCAGTGTCATTGCCAACAAGAAAACTTTTTTCCTTCTCATCTTTTTGCCTCCCAAAATGTAATGGACTTTCAGTGCAATTGCGCGATGCGTGACATACCGTCAGTACTCTCTGATATCACCTCCTTTCGTCTTACAAATCTGATATCCGAAATTCAACGCGCTTGTCCGGCACAGCCTAAAATACCTAACAGCCTTTGGGTTTCGTAATAGTAAAAATCGATCATCCAGTCACTGATGTCATGAAAAATAAGCGCTGAGCCGGTTTTGACCACCTTTTCCCTTAAATTTTCCGCCGCTTTTCGAGCCATTGCCGAATAGTAATTGACCTTACTAATGCCACTTGCTACTATCTTTTGGTATTCATTATCGCTTAAGCCGGAACCGCCATGCATGACCAGGGGAATTTGCACCAGCGCAGCTATTTTTTTTACCCGCTCATAATCCAATTTTTGCTTTTCGGGATATAAACCGTGTTGATTTCCAAAAGAAATTGCTAATGCATCCGCGCCGGTTTTTGCGATAAAATCAACTACCATGTCAGGGTCGGTATAAATACTCTCAGGCATATCGGCATTACCGACTTCAATAGCGGAACCGCCGACATTTCCCAGTTCAGCCTCTACCGATACTCCTACTGCATGAGCTATATTTACGATTTCCCGGGTTCTCCTGAGGTTTTCTTCATAAGGCAAAGCGCTTCCGTCATACATCACACTTGAAACACCGTAATGAATTGCTCTGACAATGCTTTTAAAATCAGATCCGTGATCCAGTATAGTTGCTACAGGTACTTTAGCGGTCCGCGCCGCGTTTACGATCAGGGGAATGCCAGACTCAACAGATAGTTTGGGAACAAGCCGCTCATGATAAAATAGAATTAAAGGCGATTCTTCAGTCTCGGCTGCCATAATTTGTCCAATGATCATTTCCGGATTGCCGCCGAAGAGACAGGGAATTGCATAGTTTCTTTCTTTGGCATCCGTAAGTATTTCTTTTAAACTTACCTGCGTCATCCGGGTTAGCCTCTCTTATAAAAGGCGGGCGACCATGCGGGCCGATCATAATACTTTTTCAGTTCATCATCCAAACGCATCAAGGTTATTGAAAAACCGGCCATTTCCTGACAGGTGGCATAATTTCCGGCCTGCGCATCATGAACTTTGATGTCCTTTTCCGCCAGCTTCTTTAAAGCCCGGCGCATGGCTATCAATAATTCCATTCTGGTGGTGGCACCAAAGCCGTTGACCAACAAGCATACTTCGTCACCGGATTTAAAAGGCAAATCAGCGATTATTAATTCTAGAATTTGATCAACCAAGGAATCGGCCGGTTGCATTTTTCCCCGTTTTACCCCCGGTTCCCCGTGAAGACCCATGCCAATCTCAATTTCATCAGCGGGCAATTCAAAGGCCGGTTTATTCTCACCTGGAATAGTTCCGGGAGCCAACGCCACTCCCATAGAACGGGTATTATCCCTGGCTTTTTCAGTGATCCGTTTAACTTCATTGAGTTCCAGGCCGGCATCGCAGACAGCTCCGGCAATCTTTAACACAAAGAAATCTCCGGCAATTCCCCGTCGATCAGTCATCCTTTCCGGAGGGGCGGAAGCAACGTCATCCATTACCCGGACGGTGGCCGTTTTAATACCTTCCATTTCGGCCAGTTCCGCAGCCATATCGAAATTCAGATTATCACCGGCATAATTTCCATAGACATAAAGAATCCCTTTTCCCCGGTCAACCGCTTTTGTTCCCGCTAAAATAACATCCGGGGAAGGCGCGGCAAATATATTACCCTGGCAAACTGCATCAGCATACCCTTCGCCGATATATTCCAGGAAAACCGGCTCATGCCCGCTGCCTCCACCGATTACCAGGCCCACCCTACCCTGGCTTAACTTGTTTTTAACTACAACATTAGCATCATTCAATAAGTGAAAATACTGCCCGTACATACCGATAAAGCCTTCCAAGGTTTCTCTGACAACATTTTTGGGGTCATTAATTACTTTTTTCATAAGAAAACCTCCTTTTTATTAATTATCAATCCAACCGACATTCAACCGGGGTTTATTGGTAACGCCTATGAATAATGCTTATTTTATACTTATCAGCCCGAAATTTATTGATCGCATATTCGACGGGAACATTATCCCGTCCATAAACCACCCGGGTTATATATAACATAGGCAACCCCGGTGCTATATTCAAAATTTTCGCCAATTTTTTATCGGCGGTTCCCGCCTCAATTGCTTCATTGGCCCAAATCAGCTGGATGCCCCCTTCTTCCAGGAATGCATATATCGATCGATTGTTTAATTGCAACGGGTCAGTAATCTGGAGATTATGGGCGTCCCATATTTTTTTATTAAAATAGGACTCTGATACCCCCAGCAACTCATCATCGGCATACCTCTTCCGCAATAAGTAGACCACCTTTTCATCCGGGTTCAGTTGTAAAGCCTTGATAATTTCTTCCAAAGAAGGAACGATGATTTTTTCAGAAACAATGATGGTGCCGGGTTTTTTCCCCATGCGTTTTGTCTCCTCAGTAAAACTGGACCACCCCGGAAACTCCCGCATCAATTTTTGTCTTTTAACAATAGTGCCCTTCCCTCTTTGCCTTTCCAACAAACCATCATGATAAAGTTTTATAATGGCCTGACGGGCGGTAGTGCGACTAATGCCGAACATTTCCGCCAAGTGAGCTTCACTAGGTATATAATCTCCTTCTTTAAATTCACCCTGAATAATCTTTTCCTTAATTGCTGAAGCCAGCCTATGATATAAAGGTATCAATTGATTCTCATCCAAGACAATTTTATTATCTGCCATGTTATACCAACTTTGTATTATTAAAATATATAGTAACATTACAACATAATATAAATACTACATTATACCTTTTTCTTCTGCCCCTTGTTAATAAAAGTTTTAGCCTTGTTCTTTTATGGGCCATTTACGATAGAGGTTATTTCTAAAATAACATCTTTCAAATCTCTACCTTCTTTCGCAATTAATGTTGGGTTGGTTGTAACACCAGCGATAACACCCATAGCAATATAGATTTTCTAATATCTTCAACATTAGCAGTATCAAGAAAAATTTTATTTTAACCCTCCAAAAACTAATTAGTCTTATTTTTAAATCGATTAATTTTCAGAATATAAACGATCAATTTTGGTTCTCCACACCGGAATAACTTCTCGGATTAAACTATTAAAACTCCATATTTCCCACGCTGACCGTCCAATGAATAACCCGTCAATCTCCGATTGGCAAATAAATTCCACCGCATTTTTATGATTAACGCTACCTCCATAAAGAAGCGGGATATTTCCTCCGTTGTTTGGGAAAATCTCCCATAGAGTCTCACGTAAACCCCGATGAATATCACCGGCGTAGTCTGCTCTAGCGGGAACTCCCTGTTCTCCTATTGCCCAAACCGGTTCATATGCTATCCAGATATTAGGGGTTTGTTCTTCCCGGACTCCATTTAAAGCAATCTTCAATTGTAACCGTAATCGTTCAATAGTAATATTTAGTTGCTTATCAAGGCCGGTTTCCCCCACACAGATTAAGCTGGTGAAACCGTGTTTAAGGCTGGCGATTACTTTTTTGTTTACTGTAAAATCAGTTTCACCGAAATGCTGTCTTCTTTCAGAATGCCCGATCTCAATAATTTGGACCCCGATCTCCTTAAGCATCAATGGTGAAACTTCCCCCGTAAACTGCCCAAAATCCTCCCAGAACATATTTTGGGCTCCAAGCTTAATTATATTTTGGTTAATTTCTAAAGAAGACGCATATAAAGATGTAAATGATGGTATAACAAAGAGACAAATTTCTTCCCGTGAAATATCTTTAGTGACTTCCGACAAGCCATTCAAGTAATCGATTGTCTGTTTAATATTTTTATACATCTTTAAATTAGTTCCAAGATAGAGTTTTTTAGCTATGGGAGTCATCGAAAAAAATTCCCTTCAATTTCTTTAATTTTCTCGACTTTTGACAGGGAACGGTCGCCTTTAAATTCCAAAGTCAGCCATTCTTTCAGAACTTTTTTAGCCAGTTCCGGACCGATGATCCTCGCTCCCATGCAGATAACATTGGAATTATTACTGAGTCGCGCTCGTTCCGCAGAATAATTGTCATGACAGACAGCCGCATAAATCCCGGGAAATTTGTTCGCCGCTATTGCCATTCCAATTCCCGTGCCGCAAATTAAAATCCCATTTTTTTGATATTTGCTAAGCATAATCTCTTTAGCCACTTTTTCCGCCACCAACGGATAAATCGTTTCATCATCGCTTGAGTTAACACCTACATCCGTAAAAACAAACCCTTCCTTAGACAAAAACTCTTTGATCTCATTTTTTAAAGTTACCGCCGCATTGTCGCAACCGATAACCAATTCAATTTTTTTCACGATTTTCACCTTCATTGATGCGATTTTTAAAGAAAAAGCTTTGCTTCGTCTGATAATCACAGATTTTTAGACGCCCAATCGCTCATGGCTTTGATGATTACTGTCAAAGAAACCGCGCCGGCATCAGGATAACCTATGGCCCTTTCGCCAAGGGTTTTTGCTTTACCAAATCTGGCAACATAATTCTTGCTGGCTTCTTTCCCCTTTTCGGCCGCAACGTAAGCCTTTAATAACATTTCTTTAAATGAAACATCTTTCGCCGCGCTCTCTTTTAGGGATTCAACCATGGGAACCAAGGCGTCAACTATCGTCTTATCCCCCACTTTTGCTTGACCCTTGGCCTGAATTTCCACTAAAGCTTTAGCAAAAATTTCACTAAACTCAATGGTATTAATTTCCGCTTTGGGAACTGTATCTTTGGTTCCAGCATAGAACAATAAACCGAAAATAATGCCGGAAGCTCCGCCCATTACTTTTATCATGGTCCGCCCTACCGTAGCAAGCACTTTGTAAACATCAGAAAATTCTTTTGATTCCAACTCTTGCCGGGCACTTTCAAAACCATTCGCCATTCCCACTCCATGATCGCCGTCGCCGATATTGCGATCGGCCTGACAAAGCATTTCTTTGGCATCAATTACCGCATTTGCAACGAAGATTAGCATCTCTTTCATATTAGTCGCACTTAAGCGGTTCATTATTACCGACTCCCCCTTGGTTTTTATAAAATATTATTTTGTTACAACATTACAAATTTATATCTAAACTTGTTACAACATTCCATCATTGTATAATTATATATTAGCTATATCGCTCCAAATTCCTCCTGAAATAATTGACTTTTTAAAAAAATTTTTTGGAATAAAAAGGCGGCCTGGACATCCCGTCTCGGCCACCTTTTGCAGATTGGACTTTTTATGCCTGCCTTAATTCAACATTTACTTTCCGTGGAAATCATTACCTTAACGAAACCGCTGATGAAAAATGCTCACCTTATATCGATCGGCGCGAAATTTATTAATGGCAAATTCTATCGGCACATCATTCAAACTATAGGCCACTCGCGTGATAAATAATAATGGTGATCCCGGGGGTATCTCCAAAGTCTTGGCCAATTTCTTATCACTGATCGCGGCTTCGACGGTTTCTTTCGCCCAGATAAGCCTAATTCCCCGGCTTTCGATATATTCATAAATAGATTTATTGTTTAATGAAAAAGGATCGGCTATTTCAAGATTATCCCAAAATGTTTGACTAAAATATGATTCGGAAATCCCAAGAAATTCATTATTGACAAAACGTTTACGCAATAAACAGACTACATTGTCGTTAGGAGTTAAAGCCAGTGCCTCCATAATCTCATTATTAGGAGGCGGCATGCATTCAGCGCTAATAATGATCGTGCCGGGAGTTTTCCCCATCCGTTTGGTCTCTTCGGTAAAACTGGACCATCCGGGGAATTCCCTCATCAATTTACGTTTTTTTACAATGGTTCCCTTGCCCCTTCGCCGCTCCAAAAGGCCTTCCTTGCATAATTCGGCGATAGCCAGCCTGACCGTTGTCCGGCTAATCTGGAACATCTCCTCCAACTGCGCTTCACTGGGGATGTAGTCCCCTTCCTTAATCTCACCGGCCAAGATTTTTTCTTTAATTGCTTGCGCAAGTTTATGATAGATTGGTATTAAGGGGTTTTCATCCAAAATCAGCGGTTTATCCAACACTATCAAAACCTCGTTTCATTTAGCCATATCATTTTTGAACAAATCTATGAAAATGCTTTTAAAATGTAATTATGTTATAATGATAACATATTTTAGCAATAATTAATAGTGAAGCTCCCTTATGTCGCCATTGCAGTAGAAAATATAATACGCCTCCCATAAAGGGAAAGGGTTAAAGACTCGGAATTTCTTTTTCACCTCTGAATCCCAACATTCACTGGAGTCGGCCTTAAAATCCGCACCAGTTCCGTTGGGCTGATCTCCACCAGATATCCCCGTTTGCCTCCATTAATATATATAACCGGCAGATCGAGAATGGTCGCTTCAATGTAAACCGGCAACGCTTTTCTGGTGCCGAAGGGCGAGGTCCCCCCGAAAAGGTACCCCGTATGTTTGGTGGCGGTATCCGCCGTACAGGGAGTGATGGTCTTTACCTTCAATATTCTGGCCAACTCCTTGGTTGACACCTCCAAGTCGCCGTGCATTAAAATAATAAGCGGATTTTTTCTTTCATCCTCCATTATCAAGGTTTTAATCACCGCATGTTCGTCCACTCCCAGTTCCCTGGCTGGGACGGCCGTGCCGCCATGTTCTTCATATTCATAAAGATGATCGGTAAACACCGCCTTTTCCAGGCGTAAAACCCTAATCGCCGGAGTCACCGGGGTCTTCTCCTTGGTCATTCCTGGCAAGCCTCCTGCTAATATCGACATCATCTTAATTTTATCACATTAAATACTTTTTTGCTTCTTTGATATTCAGTTCCAACTTCTGATGAATTCCTATTGTATTTCCGCCTTTCCCAACATATAAATTATTATATAAAAATTTGTTTCGGAGAAGCCCATGGATTTAAAAGACCAATTTGAATCCTTCTGCCGTTTCTACAGGAATGACCAACGTTTTGGTTTAAAAATGGCGGATACTTTCGGCCCCGCTTTATCCGGCTCCCAAGCCAGACCTCCATTTATCTGGTTTGAAGCCAACGCCTGCTCGGGAGATTCCATCTCCACTTTAAATGCGACCAAACCAAACTTGGGCCAGATTCTCTGCTCCTTTTTGGAGATCCGCTACTGGAACGCTTTAATGCCCGGCCAAGGAGGGCAAGCGGTTCAGCGATTGTTGGAGACGGTTGAAACCGGGGATTTTATCCTGGCTGTTGAAGGCGCGGTGGCTACAGCCGGCCGGGGGCGTTATGCCATTCCCTTTAAACAGAATAACTACCTGTTTACCAGTGAGGAGCTTGTTAAATGGATGGCTCTCAAAGCCAAGTATGTTGTGGCGGTGGGGACTTGCGCGGCTTTCGGAGGGCCGTCGGCCGCCCGGCCGAACCCCAGCAACAGTAAAGGGGTCTGGGAGGTGTTCAGCGGCCCGGTGGTCAATGTCCCTGGTTGCCCCATCAATCCCGATTGGCTGCTTGGAACTCTTTTTCACCTGTTATTATTCGGCCTCCCGGAGGTTGACCGCTACCAGCGGCCGACCCTCTTTTACGGCCAGACCATCCATTCACTTTGCCAGCGCCGCTCGTATTTTGATAATAATTCCTTCGCCCAAAACCTCGGGGATCCTGAGTGCATGATCTCGTTGGGATGTATGGGACCGGTCACCGGAGCCGATTGCCCTTACCGGCTATGGAACGACCATTTAAACTGGCCGGTCAAGGCTGGTACCCCGTGCATTGGTTGTACTAAATCAGGTTTCCCCGACAAATCAACCCCTTTCTATACCCCTTTACGGGAAAAAATGCCCAAACGCCTGAAAGAAGGTAGTTCAAAAAGAAATGGCTAAAGTTACCCTCAGTCCGGTGACTAGGATTAGCGGGCTGTTAAGCATTGACGTTTTTTTAGATTCGAAAGGTATTGTTAAGGAAGCGGATTGTATCGGTGAACAGTTTCGCGGTTTCGAGCTGATGCTCAAAGGAAGACATATTACCGACGCCGTCTATTTTACACAAAGAATCTGCGGGATTTGCTCCATGGCCCACGGTTACACCGCCGCCCGTCTGGCCGGTCAAATTTACGGCTTGGAACTGACTCCGGAAGCAATTCTGTTACAACAAGCCATGCTTGGGGCGGAGTTCCTGCAAAACCACATCCGCCATTTATATCTGCTGGCCCTCCCCGATTATTTAAATCCGGAATCAACACCCGGTTACACCAGTCCCCGGGAGCCGCGGCGTTTTTCCCAAAGCCAACAGCGGTTGCTGCATGAACATTACTTTGCGGCTATGGATTACAGCGCCAAGTGCCATGAAATGCTGGCCGTATTCGGAGGCAAAATACCCCACCAACACGGATTAGTCTCCGAGGGGGTGGCTGTTGCCCCGACCGCCGAAACCAGCCTCCAGTTTCTGTCATTACTCCGCCAAGTCCGGGAGTTTATCGAAGTCTCTATGTTGCCCGATTTTTACTTGCTGGCCGAGGTCTACCCGGACTACTGGGAAATCGGAACCAGGCCAGCCCGTTTCCTCTCTTTCGGCCTGTTTGATCCGGCGTTGGGAGGGCATTTCCCTCCTAGTATCGCTGACGGAGATAAGTTTTATCCTGTAAATGTAGAGGAAATCTCCGAAAGCGTTTATTACTCCTGGTATCAAAACTCCCCGGAAAAAACGGCCCCTGACCCGGAAAAAGTAAGGGGTTATACCTGGGTAAAGGCCCCCCGGTACCGGGGGATGGCTCTGGAAGGCGGCCCGCTGGCCCGAAAAATCATCCGTTCCAGGCTGGATTCTTCTTCCTTCAAAACAGGCGCTATGGCCAGGTTGGTGGCTCGGGCGGAAGAGGCGGCCTTAATCGCAGTCTGGATGGAGCAGTGGATGCAAAACCTGCCGGAACATGGGCAATATATAATTCCCTTGAAAACACCGATCCGGCAAAAGGCTTTTCAATACAACGACGCCCCCCGGGGAGCATTGCTCCACTCCATGAGCATTAAAGAAGAGCGGATTGAGTCCTATAATGTAATTACTCCCAGCACCTGGAATTTCTCCCCCAAAGATGAATGGGGGCAAAACGGGCCGGTTGAGGAGGCGCTGATCGGCACTAAAATAAAAAACACCACCGACCCGGTGGAGATTGGGCGAATCGTTCGGGCTTTTGATCCCTGCCTCAGTTGCGCCCCCCACCTGATTGATCCTAATGGAAGAAGGATTAGGGTG
>JBLNCU010000139.1:0-9680 GCA_050260935.1 Bacillota bacterium | reverse complement strand
CGGATCGAGACCAACGGGAATTGCGTGAATTAGTCCGCTACCGAACCAAACTAACTCAGGAACGTTCCCGAGAAGTAAATCGGATTCAGAAAGTCCTCGAAGGAGCCAACATCAAATTAAGCGATGTTGCCACCGACATAATGGGCAAATCCGGGCAAGACATCCTGCGAGCCATTATTTCTGGTAATCAGAATCCGCAAGCCATAGCTCAAATGGCTAGAGGCAAATTAAAAAACAAAACAGAGTTGTTGGAAAAGTCGTTAACCGGACTTATCGGTCCTCATCAAAAGATGCTGTTAGAGACTCAACTTCATCATATTAACTTTTTAAACGAACAAATCCAAAAGCTTAGTCAAGAGATTGAGAGCCGGATGCGCCCTTTTGAGAAAGCCATCGAAGCGCTGGATGGCATTCCCGGAATATCACGGACTAACGCAGAACAGATTCTCTGCGAAACGGGCATCGATATGAGTCGTTTCCCCACGGATAAACACTTTGCCTCGTGGGCAGCGCTTTGTCCCGGTAATAATGAAACTGGCGGTAAACGAAAAAGTGGTAAGACCCGCAAAGGGAATATGGCGTTAAAAGCTGCATTAACTCAAGCGGCGACTTCTGCTTCTAGAACTAAGGGCACGTATTTTAGTGCCATGTATCATCGTCTCGCTGCCCGAAGAGGTAAGAACAAAGCAATTGTTGCCGTTGCCCATGCAGTCCTTATTGTGATCTACCATATGCTTAAGGATGAATCAAGCTATCATGATTTAGGAATTAATCATTACGACGAAATCAATCGCCAAGCAACCGTGAAGCGTTCCATCAAACGTTTGGAAAGCATGGGCTTTAAAGTTACTATTGAACCTGCTGCTTGATGTATTTATTTGTCATGTTCAAAACTCGAAGATGTATTTTCTAGATAGTCAATGTCAGTATGCCCGGCAATGGGCCAAGAGCTAAAGCTGGATTAGACCGAACTGACCCCCGAAAACCAAGCCGGCAGTTGATATTTCAACAGCTGGCGAAGTAAATCGAGGGGGTCTTTTCATGCCTGGGAAGTCTTTTGCGGCGGAACAGATCGTTAGATAGGTAATTCCTATCTAGAATATTCAAAATACGTATTTGATGCTTTTTATTTGTAGATAATATAATTGTTATGGAAGTAAAAATTACTAACAAATACACTGATTTCCACCCGGTGAAAGCTATGTCCGGGCTATGGTCGTTCCGGTATGACCTCGACTTGGTGTCCCTCAGAGAAAATATCGAAGGAGTGTGAAATAATGTCACAACCCGTAAAATTCACGGATGAGACTTTCCGTGACGGGCAACAATCAGTAATCGCTACGCGAATGCGAACCGAAGATATGGCAGGCATCGCATCCGAAATGGATAAGGTCGGCTTCTATTGTTCAGAGATTGCCGGTGGAGCTACCTTTGATGTGGCGATCAGGTATCTTAACGAAGATCCATGGGAACGGATACGTGTTCTAAGGGAACTAATGCCCAATACGAAACTTCAGATGCATTTCCGTGGACAAAACCTGGTAGGTTACCGTCAGTACCCGGATGATGTTGTAAATGCCTTTGTTCACTATGCCGCAAAACAAGGCATTGATATCTTTAGAATGTTTGATGCTCTCGATGACGAACGAAACTTGAAGACCTGCATCAAAGCAGTAAAGGAATGTGGTAAAGAAGTTCAAATCCAATTGCAGTATTCCCTTACCGAATTAAAATTAGGCGGCCCCATCTATAACATTGACTATTATGTCAATAAGGCGCGAACTGTTGAAGATATGGGCGCTGATAGCATCAGTATTGCCGATACTTGTGGTATGCCTTCTCCCAGCGATGCCTATGATTTGATCAAGGCGCTTAAAAAAGCCATAAAAATCCCCGTAGGCCTTCACACTCATTACAACAGCGGTATGGCGTCAATGGCTTGTCTTAAGGCAATTGAAGCTGGAGTAGATATTATCGATACAGCCTCAGGACCTTTTGCATTACGCTCATCCTTTCCGGCTACAGAGACTATGGCTTTTGCCCTCAAGGGAACCGAAAGAGATCCAGGTTTTGATATTCCCCGGCTGGTCAAAATAGCGGATTATTTTGAAAACATTGCCGCAAAGTACACCGAATTTATGAGCAAGAAAATTAATTTAATCGATATCAACGCATTGGTCAGCCAGGTTCCCGGCGGTATGCTTACCAATTTACTCTTTCAATTAAGGCAGCTTAATGCAGAAGATCGACTTGAAGAGGTATGTTGCGAAATACCACAGGTCCGCAAGGAATTTGGTTATCCGCCTATGGCTACCCCTGCCAGCCAGATAATTGTCGCGCAGTCGGTACAGAATGTATTGTGCGGCAGATACAAAGTGGTTCCACGGCAAGTAAAGGACTATTTTTTTGGTCTGTATGGAAGGCCCCCCTTCCCAATTGACCCCGATATTCAAAAACAGCTGCTGGCAAACTATGAAAAAGGCTCGTCCCCAATCAGCTGCCGGCCGGCCGACCTCATTGAACCTGAACTGGACAAAGCCAGAGAGGCTACCGAAGGAATTGCTAAAGATATGGGTGATGTTTTGATTTACGCAATTAATCCTAATGATGGAATGCGTTTCCTGAAAAATAAATATGGCTTGAATTAATTACATAATACAAAATAATTATAATGGAGGGTTAAAAATGGCTGTAGCAACTGATTTGGCAAATTTTTCGCTTAATCTGAAGTACTCAGATTTACCTTACGAAGTCGTACACGAAGCGAAAAGGGCGCTGCTCGATTCTGTTGGGTGTATCATTGCGGCTCATGACAGTGAAGCCGGCATAATCGTTAGGAAGGTAATAGAATCATTTGGTGCAAGCGGCCCATCCAGCATTATCGGAAGTGGGACAAAAACATTGCCCCATTACGCTGCTCTTGTAAATGGAGTAATGCTTCGTTATTGGGATTTTAATGACACTCTACTTTTCACAATGGGCAAAATGCTTAGCGCAATCCATCCCAGCGAAATTATTCCCACCTGCCTTGCGCTGGGAGAGATGGAACATATTGATGGCAAGGAGTTTATTACCAGTATTGTTCTAGGCTACGAGATATCTGGTCGTTTGTTTCGCGCTATCAAAAACAGGCCTTTGGAGAGCCGAGGTTGGAATTTTGATTCTCTCGGCGCCTATATCACACCCTTGGTGGCGGGACGCCTGATGAAATTGAACGTATCACAAATAGAGAATGCTTTTGGTATCTCCGGTTACCGTGATATGATTCTCGAAATTGTGGATGCCTCTGCCGAAGCCTATACCATGGCAAAAAACATGCGCTTCCCCTACACCGGGCATAATGGAATCCTAGCCGCAATGTTGGCCAAGGAAGGCTTCACCGGCCCAACCCGAGTATTGGAAGGCAGCCGTGGTTTCAACGAAGTCGTTGTAAATGGAGACTTTGATTTCAGCGAATTGACCAAAGAAGACGGTTTTAAGATTTTGGATAATAACTACAAACCACTGGTCTCTAATCGCTCCTCGCAGGGGCATCTCAGCGCGACGTTAGAAAATGTCCGCAAGTATGATATCAAACCCGAGGATGTGGACCATGTAGAAGTCTTCTCCACCGCCAGAGTTGCGGAACACACCGGAGATCCGGCCAAGAAATATCCAACTAATAAGGAAAGCGCCGACCACAGCGCTTACTTTCTGACTGCAGCTGCAATTGTCGACCGGAAACTGGGCCTTGCTCAATTTACGCAGGAGAAGTACAACGACCCAGTCATAAAAGATCTTATTGGCCGTGTAACTATCCAACCGGATGCAAGCCTTGACAAGTATGAAGCCGGCGGTATATCTGTGATTTATATGAAGGATGGTACCGTACACAAAACAACCGTCGAATATCCCGCGGGTTCCAGGACAAACCCTATGAGCGACCAGACGCTTGAGGATAAATTTATGGGTAACGCCACTTTATTCATGAGCGAAAATGAAGCCCAAAAGGTCGCCAAAGCAATTTGGGATATTGATAAGTGCGCTTCTATAGGTAATTTTATGAGCTTACTAAAGTTCTAGAAAGATACGCGCCATATACAACCCCACAAAGAACCCGAAGGAACAAAACCATGCGTTTATGCGTGGTTTTGTTTTTTTACAGAGACTCCACAAGAACCTGAATAAGCTTCTGAGCCGCGGAAGAAAGGTATCTTTCCCTGCAATAAGCTACTGCCATGGTCCACGGGAAGTCAAATTCCGGTTCCAAATAATAACAGCAAGCCCCGGAGATAGGCCCGAGCTGATCAAGATAATACTCCGGAATGATAGTCAAGCCTACGCCGGTATCGGAAATCCGTTTAATGGTCTCGATGCTTCCCGAGGAAAAAATAATATCCGGAGCGATTCCAGCTTTTTTAAAGATTAATTCACTAATGTCGCGGTTGCGCTGTCCCTTATTGTTCAAAAGATAGGGCTGGCCATCGGTTTTGCGAATATCTATATAGGCGTATCGCTCCCCGGAAGCCTTTTGGTAAGCATATTGGTTGAGCTCATGGTTGGCTGGGAGCATTAAAACCATCCGACTAGTGTGGAAAGGCTTGGTACAGAGAGCTCTATTCTTAATGGGCATTGGCAGGATAGCAAGGTCAATAACACCATTGGCAGCCATTTTTTCAAGCGTTGTGGCGGTTTCCTCCACGACATGCAAGTCTACCAGAGGAAAACGGTTGTGGAAAATGGTGCTGAACCGAGGCAACATGAAGGCACCCAAAAAATATGAAATCCCCAGGACGACCCGCCCTCGTATCAAATTGGAGGAACTTTTGAGTTTATCTTCCAGTTCTTGAGATATTACAGATATCTTTTTGGCCGCTTCTACAAATAATTCTCCCTCGTAGGTGAGTTTGAAGTTGTTTTTTGCCCTGATAAATAATTTTACCCCTATCTGCTCCTCAATCTTATTCAAGGCCTGAGTTAAGGAAGGCTGAGCAATAAACAACTTTTTAGCGGCACGGTTAATACTGCCCTCCTCGGCGATAACCTGAATGTATTCAAATTCTCTTAATCTCAAATTCAAGGATGATCCCCTCCGGTACAGCAAGTTGGTAAAAACCTACAGCAAGTCGTATGAGTGAAACCTTTATCATTGAAATAGTCTTGATTGTAGAATTCTACTGCATTTACAAGGACTTTGTCAATCATGATTGGTAATCAATCTTCTCCCATTATTACCTCCTGAGATGTTTCATAAAACTCTATTTCTAATAATATCGGGAAAGAATTCTCAAAATCTTAACTCCTTAGCTTGACTTCCCGTCCTTCATCTGCTAGGTTGATTACTATATATCGGCTTAAATAAGGAGTTTACAATGGAACAAACGACCAAACAAACCAGTAATAAACACTTGTTATTAGCAATTCTCATTATAGCCGGATTAGTATTATTAGGCATACTAACATTCGGATTTATTTCAAAAAAGGAGACTGCCACAGTGGAACAACCCCAATTTGAGAAGTTCGCGTCCAATCCCCAAGTCATTCTGGAAACTTCCCTCGGTTCAATCACTTTGGAACTCGATCACAAGCAGGCACCAATCACCGTTGCCAACTTTTTGCGCTATGTAGATTCCCAGTTTTATGACGGCACTATTTTTCACAGAGTGATCCCGGGGTTTATGATTCAAGGCGGTGGTTTTAATGAAGCTATGGATGAAAAAAAGACCGGCGCGCCCATTAAAAACGAAGCCGGAAATGGGTTATCCAATAGGCGCGGCACTATCGCCATGGCCCGGACTTCAGTGGTAGACAGCGCCACTTCCCAATTTTTCATCAATACGGTTAATAATTTCTTCTTGGATCACCGGAGTGAAACGGCGGATGGTTATGGTTATTGTGTTTTCGGCAAAGTTATCGCCGGATTGGAGATTGTAGATCGGATTCAGAACGTGCCCACTGGAAACCTGGGATATTTTGAGGATGTCCCTAAAGAACCGGTGATTATCTTGTCAGCCCGGCGAGTTAAAAAATAATTAATCCTGTAATTCGACGGGTATAATAGGGGCAAATTTTGGCCATAATGATAATGGCGGCGGCGAAAGCCAATCGTCGTATCTGCTGACACTCTTCCTTAATATGCGACGCATTAATTAAAGACTAATGTCGCCGCTGGAAAGGTGAATTACGACGGCGAAAACACGCCTGGTCCACCCATAGCGGTATGGTACACAGGCAGTTTTCGTGAAAACATCAGCAGGCCGCCACAGCTTTACCAAATTGCTACTCCATCCCGGATTACCTCTTGGTAGACGGATTGTCCCGACCAGACCTCCCAAGTGTCTCTATCAAAAATCATCAGTTTGAAATTAGTCTGATAGGAATCATTAATCCCGGCTACCAAATCTTTCATTGCCTGCTTTTGGTTTAAACTAGCCTGTTCCTTGGTAATCACCAAGAGGTCCGGATCGGAGCCGTCGGTGGCCTCCTTTTTCACGCCATTACCGAATACCACTAACTCTTCGACATCAAAGTCAGCGATCAAACGTTTTTGAATCTCCAGCAAAGCATTTTTAGCATTATCGGAAATGAATAAATTGTTGATAGCCATCTCTAACACCTCTTAAATCTTGCTCATATTTAGCGAAATTGCGCTCGAACATGCTTAGATTGTTTACCGGTTACGTGATCAACCTCATAACGTGATGCAATAATTAATTCTCCGTAAAAAGTAAAAAACCTCTTGCGGAGGTCTTATTTACCAGCAATTCCCGTTATTTCCATTTTTCCAACCCTTGCTACTCTTTGGGTTTCTGATATTTCTTAGCAACTTGCAGCCTGGTCAAAGCCCGTTGTAAGTGGACCCGAGTCCTGGCAAAGCTGATCTTTTCAGCCATCGGACGGTAGAGTTCGGCCTCGGCCCGGCGTTTTTCAGCCAAGGCCCGCTGGACATCGATGTGTTCGGCAAGTTCGGCGGCCTCAGCCAGGATAATCACTTTATAAGGGGCTACTTCCATATACCCTTCACTGACCGCCATATAATAGTTAATTCCGTTTTTTTTGTAACGAAGGACCCCTGTGTCTAAAACGGTCATCAAGCGGATATGCCGGGGCATAATCCCAATCATCCCCTGAATGGTAGGGGCGACCACATATTCGACTTCCTCAGTCAATTCTACCTTAGTCGGGGTGACCACTTCCAGCAATATTTGATTTTTTTTACTGTTGACGTTTCTCTCCGCCACCGGAGGTCACCTCCTGGAGCCGTTTGGCCTTTTCCACCGCTTCTTCAATGGTCCCGACCATAAAGAAGGCCTCTTCCGGCAGTTGATCGTGCTTGCCGTCCAGGATCTCTTTAAAGCCTTTAATATTTTCAGCAAGAGTCACGAATTTACCGGGAATGCCCGTGAAATTTTCACCCACGAAAAACGGTTGCGACAAAAAACGTTGTAATCGTCGGGCCCTGGCCACAATGAGTTTGTCCTCATCGCTCAATTCATCCAATCCCATAATCGCAATGATATCTTGCAATTCTTTATAACGCTGCAAGGTCTCCTGGACCCCGCGGGCGACTCGATAATGTTCCTCACCAACAAAGGCCGGTGAGAGCAATCTTGAGGTCGATGACAACGGGTCGACCGCCGGATAGATTCCCAGTTCGGCAATGCTCCGTTCCAGGTTGGTAGTGGCGTCCAAATGAGTGAAAGCAGTAGCCGGAGCCGGGTCGGTATAATCGTCGGCCGGAACATAAACGGCTTGGATTGAGGTAATGGACCCTTTCCCGGTCGAAGTGATCCTCTCCTGGAGAGCGCCCATTTCATTGGCTAAAGTCGGTTGGTAACCGACGGCCGACGGGACCCTGCCTAATAGGGCGGAAACCTCGGAACCGGCTTGGACGAACCGGAAAATATTATCGATGAACAGTAACACATCTTGGCCTTCATAGTCGCGAAAATACTCCGCCATAGTCAAACCGGTCAATCCCACCCTGAGCCGGGCCCCGGGCGGTTCGTTCATCTGGCCGAAAACTAAAGCGGTCTTGGCGATTACTCCCGATTCTTTCATCTCCAGCCACAAATCGTTACCTTCCCTAGTCCGTTCACCTACTCCGGTAAAGACCGAAAACCCGCCGTGGTGAGTGGCGACATTCCGGATCAATTCCATAATGATTACGGTTTTGCCGACGCCGGCCCCCCCAAATAAGCCCACTTTACCGCCTTTCGGGTATGGTGCCAGCAAGTCGATTACTTTGATGCCGGTCTCTAAAATCTCTTGGTTGATATTTTGTTCTTCAAAGCGCGGCGGTTTGCGGTGGATCGGAAGCTTCAAACCAGCTTCTACTTCCGGCCCGCCATCGATGGTCCCACCCAATACGTTAAAGACCCGGCCCAGGGTCTGGCGGCCCACCGGAACCATAATCGGCTGATTAGTGCTGGTAACCTCCATCCCTCTAACCAACCCGTCGGTTGAATTCAAAGCCAGGCAACGGACCCGATTATTGCCTGAATGGCTCATTACCTCAGCCACGACTTCCCGCTGACCTTGTTTATTCAGTTCCAGATTAATCTGAACTACTGTATTGATGGCTGGGAGCTCTTCCGGTAAAAATTCAACATCCACTACCGGTCCGATTATTTGTACGATATGTCCAGTGGCCATTCTGACTCTCCTCTATTTCGATTCCTTATTTAACACTTCGGCGCCGCCCACAATCTCCGCGATTTCGTTGGTAATCTGGGTTTGGCGAATCCGGTTGAATTCCAATTGATACTCGGCGATAATCTCCGCGGCATTATCGGAGGCGGCAGACATAGCCGCCATCCGCGCCCCAAGTTCACCGGCCTCAGTCTCTAAAAAGGCGCGAAAGATTTCGCTTTCGAGGTAGCGAGGGAGGATGCTGTCGAGCACTTTTTTGCGGGTCGGTTCAAAAATGAAAAGACCACTTTCCTCTTTGACTTTGGCTTGGGCGGGATCGATCGGCAATAGTTGAAAAGACCGCGGTTTTTGGGACAAGGCCGAATAAAATTTGGAATAAAAAAGATAAATCCGATCGAACTGTTCCTCGGTGTACCAAACGATGATTTCTTTACTAAGATTCCGGGCCGTTTCAAAGGATACCCCGGCTACCGGCCCTTCAAAACTCTTGAAGATCGGAACTTGTTTCTCCAAGAAACGGCGCTGGCCTTTTAAACCGATAACATAGTAAGAAACCTTACTCTTAGCGCTTAGTTTAAGGCCGAACTCAACCGCCCGGTCGGCGATCTCATAGTGAAAATCCCCCGAAAGGCCCCGATCGCCTGTAAAAACGATAATTAAGTCTTTTAGATTATAGTGATGCTTCCGCAGCAAGGGATTGAAGGACCATGGGGTCAAGGCGGCCAAGTCCAAAGTGACTTCTGCCATTTTTCTAGCATAAGGCCGAGCCGATTCTAACCGGGCTTGGGCCTTTTTTAACCGCGCCGCCGCCACCATCTTCATCGCGGTGGTTATTTGTTGAATATTTTTAGTACTGGCAATCCGAGCTTTTAGTTCACGGTTCGTTCGCATGTTTCATCCTTCCTACTTGATCGAAGCATAGCTCCCGTGCATTGCAGTTAGTCGTTGGCTGCCGGCCAAGAACGAACTTATTCCCCAGGCTTAACAACCATGAACCGTTCTTTAAAACGAATAATTAATTGGGTCAATTCTTCAGTCAGGACTTTATC
>JBLNCU010000138.1:0-9084 GCA_050260935.1 Bacillota bacterium | reverse complement strand
GGAACCAAGGCTATACAGTTACATTAGATTGCGGGAGGGGTTTTGTTACAGGGGGCTGGCGCTGGTGGAGGCGGAAGAAGAAAACCTTTTAAAAGCCTTGCAAGTTTTGGGTGAAGCTTCGGCGGTTCTCAACAGTAAACAAAATCCTCTTGAATACGCGATGGCCCAAAATCTGCTGGGGACGGTCCGAAGCTCGCTAGCGGATTACCGGGACAAAGCCGCCAATACCCTGCAGGCTATAGCAGCCTTTAACGAAGCCCGGTCAACACTGGAGAAATTCCTCAAGGCTTGTAACCCCAAACGGGATCCGGACGATTATGCAATGGCCATGGCTGTTTTTGCTTGTTCCTACAATGCTCTGGCTGAATACAATGATCAAGAAGCTTACCTGGAACAAGCCATCAATACCTGTACCGAATCTCTCAATTATCTTGATTTTAATAAATTTCAGGCGGTTTGGGCCTTGGTCCAGTTTAACCTCGGTCATGCCCGGAGCCTGATAGCCGAATACCGTGAGGCTGCCGATAACCGCCATAAGGCAATCGAGGCTTATCGGGAGGCTTTAAAGGTTTTTGTCAACGAAACCAAGTTCAGGCTGGAATACTCCTATATTCAGAATTGCCTCGCCAACGTCTATATCGATCTGGCCCAGGCCGAGAATAAGAACGAATATTTAAACGAGGCCGTTAAAGCCTGTCAGGAGGCGTTGCGGGCCTTTGAGGCGGAGCAAAAGTATCCGCTCTGTTATGCTTTGATTTTACATAATTTGGGCTCAGCCTGTAAGTTATTCGCCAAATACCGTAATCCCGAAGAATACCTTGGCAAGGCCCTTCACTACTTTCAAGCTGTTTTGGAAGTGGAAAACCTGGCCTCCGGTTCGGAGATTTTCGCCTCCACCTACCTTAATTTGGGGGTTATCCGGATGGAGATGGCCGCCATCGGCGATCGGTTTAAAAATCTGACTGCGGCGATTGAACATTTGCAAGAAGCCCTGAAAATTTATTCACCGGAAAGCGCTCCGGTCCGCTTTGGGGTCACCCAAACCTGCCTGGGGAATGCCCGCATGTCAATGGCGCAAATTGGCGACCCCAGTCATCATTTGGCGCAGGCGGTTAATTCTTTTAGCGAAGCCTTACGGGTTTATGACCCCGAAAAATACCCGTTGGATTATGCCAGAAGCAAGTACAATTTGAGTAGCGCTCAACTGGAACTGGCCAAGATTAACACCGCCGGTAAAGAACCCGGATTACTGGAAGCGGCCGCCGGTTTTGAAGAGGTTTTGAACGTTTTCGGCATAGAGGAGACGCCGCAGGAGTACGTCGCCGGCCAAAATGGACTGGGGGAGGCCTACCGGGCTTTAGCCGAAGTTGAACCCAAGGATGTGTATTTTTTGAAGGCGGTTCAAGCCTTCGAGGCGGCCTTAAAAAGCCTTTCTAACCGGCATGATTCCCTGGAATACGCCCGGATACTAACAACCTTAAGCCTTACCTGCCGGGCCTACGCCAAACACCGCAATAAAGAGGGCAATTTAAACCGGGCTTTCAAAGGACTCAGGGAAGCCTTAAAGATTTTGACTCTCGAAAATCACCCGTTGGAATATGCCGACACCAATGAGAAATTGGCGCGGGTGCTAGTTGATTTGGCTGCGGTAAACCAAAAGGAGTATTATCTCGGTTTGGCCATCAAGGCCTTGGAAGAGGCTTTAAAAGTATTTACCCTCCATGACCACCCTGAAAGGTTCGCCAAAATCCAAACCCTTTTGGGGGAGACTTATCTTAGCCTGGCCGAGATCGCCGATAATGCTGAAAATTTAAAAAAAGCCTTCGTTTCCTTTGAGCAATCATTGAAGTTTTACACCATTGAAAAATGGCCTCGAGAGTTTGGAAATTATACTCACAAGATCGGTATTGTCTATAAAATCATGGCCGAAACTTGCGACAGCTTTTCCTTTAAAAACCTCGACGAATTTAAGGAATATAGAATGGACCGGCTGGTAAACGCCTTGGGAGCTTTAAACAGCGCTTTACAAATCTTCAACCTCAATGATTACCCGGTGGAATACGCGGCGGTCCAGTGCGACATGGGGATGGTTTACTCTCTAATTGCCGAGATTCAGGAGAAAAGGGATAACCTGATTCTGGCGGTGGATGCTCTGGATAAGGCCCTAAAGGTTTATACTCCGGACCGGTTTCCAGGGGAATGCAAAAGAGTTAAGCTTCTTCAGGAAAGAATTAAACAACGAATGTAATCCCGGAAAAGCCAATTTTAGGTTCCAAGTCGAAGGCTTTCCTTCTCCAAATAAAACAGCAATTCGTTCTTTACCTGGTTATAATAAAAAGGTAGAGGCGAAGCAGTAATGAATTGGTTGGAATTAAGCCGTTGGGTGGTTAACCCGATAGCCATTTATCTAGGGGCTTTAACCATTGTCAGGTTAATGGGAAAAAGAGCCCTCGGGCAGTTAAGCCTGTTCGACCTGGTAATCATGGCCGGCATCGGTGATGTAATTGTAGTGGTCGGTTTGGAACAGCGGGTCCCTTTTCAAAGGGGATTATTTATTTTGGCCTTAATCGGTGGGTTGGAGCTGGTATTGTCCCTGGTTTCCTATAGGTCGCCTTTTTTTTCAAAGCTGTTTGAAGGCGAACCCACTTTATTAATTAAAGAGGGTGTTCTTTTAGAAAAGAACTTGGCCAAGGAACATATTACCCTGGCCGATCTCCGGCAGGAGCTCCGGAAACTAGGAGTGGCCAAAATTTCCCAGGTCCACCAGGCTGTCTTTGAGGCTTGCGGAAAGTTCAGCGTCATCTTAAAAGAAGAAGAAGAGCCTGTCACCAATCTCCAACTCCTGCAGGAAGTTAAAACGCTCCGGCGGGAGTTGGAAGAGATGAAAGAAGCGCTTCAGGCCCGGAAGGAGCGTTAGTCTTGCCCCTTGTAATGGTTTTCATTGACGGATTAGGCCTGGGGGTTAATGATCCGGGAGTGAATCCGTTGGCAGCCGCCGAGATGCCTTTTTTTCGGAGGTTGTTAGCCGGTCTGCCTTTAACTGCGGAGACCGTGGGCATTGGTTTAAAAGCTCCGGAGCTAGTTATTAACCCCACGGATGCCTCTCTGAATACTCCCGGACTTCCCCAAAGCGCCACTGGACAAACGGCGATCTTCACCGGAATCAATGCCGCCAGGATAGCCGGACGGCATGTTAATGGCTTCCCGACCAAGGCATTGCGGGAAGTTTTGCGAAGTCATAGTATTTTTAAGATTATTAGCCAGGCGGGTCAGAGGGGAGTATTCGCCAACACCTTTACCGATCAGTATTTTGAAACGGTTGAGCGGGGAAAATGGCGGCATTCGGTGACTACCACCGCGGCCTTGGCCGGAGGCCGCCGTCTCCTGATGGTGCCGGACTTAATCCGCGGTGAAGCCGTTTATCAGGACATTACCGGTGAAATGTTGCGGGAAAAAGGTTACGATATTGCCATCGTTACTCCGGAAGAAGCGGCGGCCCACTTGTTAAAACAGGCTGCCCAAAACGATTTCACTTTGTTTGAATATTTTCAAACGGATCATTGCGGCCATAGCCAGGATTACCAGTTGGCTTTGGCCTTGCTGAACCGTTTGGATCGTTTTTTAGGGACAATTGCCGGACATTTGGCCGCCGATGGTTTGGATCTGCTGGTAGTAAGCGATCACGGCAATATCGAAGATCTGACCGTCAAAACCCATACCTTTAATCAGGTTCCAACCATCGGCATAGGGGCTAAAATAAGACCCTTCGAGAGTATCCGGTCATTGACGGATATATACCCGGCAGTATTGGAGTATTTAGGGATAAAAAATAATGAGCAAGTGTTAAACTGCCGTTTGAATTAGGTGTTTGCCAATGTCACTCTTTTCAAACTCGAATAATATGGAGTTGCTGGCCCCGGCCGGAGATTGGGATTCCTTGCTGGCGGCGATTGCCGCCGGCGCCGACGCTGTTTATTTGGGCGGGAAATCCTTTAATGCCAGGCAAAATGCGGCGAACTTCGATATAAAACAGCTTCAGGAAGCCGCCGACTTGCTTCACTTACATCAGCGGCGGCTTTACGTAACCGTCAACACCCTAATCTTCGAATCCGAACTGGAAGAAGCGCTAAAATATTTAGGCAAGTTATATAACATCGGCGCCGATGCCGTGATTATCCAGGATTTAGGCCTGATTCGATTGGCCCGCAAATATTTGCCGGATTTGGAGTTGCATGCCAGCACCCAGATGACGGTTGGCAACCGGGAGGGGGCCGCTTTTTTAAAGAAACTAGGCCTCAAACGGATAGTGTTGGCCAGGGAACTGACCAAAGCCGAAGTAGAAGCTGTCGCCTTGCTGCCTGGGATTGAGGTGGAGGTGTTTGTCCACGGGGCTTTATGTGTCTGCTACTCCGGCCAATGTTTGATGAGCAGTATGATCGGCGGGCGAAGCGGCAACCGGGGGCGGTGCGCCCAGCCCTGCAGGATGGAGTACCGCTTGGGTCAAACCGGCGGCGGTTTTATTCCCACTAAAGGCTCGTATCTGCTTTCACCTAAAGATCTAGCGTTAATTACCGAAATTCCGGCGCTTTACCGGGCGGGAGTCAAGTCTTTAAAGATTGAGGGCCGGATGAAACGGCCGGAATATGTTTACCAAGTGGTTAAAGCCTACCGCCGGGCTTTGGAAAGGTTTCAAGAAAACCCGGCCGCTTATGAAGTTGATCCGCAGGAAATTCGTAAACTGGAGCAGTCGTTTAACAGGGGTTTCACCAGCGGTTATTTCGGGGGAAACCGTAATGCTGAGTTGATGAGTTTTTCCAGACCCAATAACCGGGGTGTTTTCCTGGGCCGGATAGTTGCCGGCAATGGCCCGGAAGGGTATGTCAATTTAAAACTAGAGGCCTCCCTGGAGGTCGGCGATGAGGTTGAGGTCTGGATCAGCCAGGGAGGACGTTCGGCTGGGCCGGTCCGGGGTTTAATAAGCAAAGGGCGGCCGGTTAATAAAGCCGAGGCCGGGGAGACCGTCAAAATTGCCATCGGGGGCCGGTTTCATCCGGGAGATCGGGTTTTTAAAGTCTTTTCCATTGAAAATGAACGCCAAATCAAGGAAGTTTTGGACATGGAAAACCCCGACCTTAAAGTTTCCTGCTCGGCAGAGATTCGGGGGGAATTGGGAGAGGTTTTAACCGTGGTTTTTCATGACAGTCAGGGAAACCAGGGGGCGGCCGCCACCGAAACCCGTTTGCAACAAGCCAGGAACCGCCCGCTGACTTCTGAGATATTAAAAGAACAACTGGGCCGGCTTGGGAATACTCCGTACCGTTTAACCGAGGTAAAAACGGAACTCCCGGATAACGTGATGATCCCGCTGAGCGATCTCAACCAGGCCCGTCGCCGGGCCATTGAAGGATTGACAATAGCCAAACTGGGGTCCTATAAAAGAAAGCCGGTTGTATTAGGAGACCCGGTGTTATTTCCCAAGAATCAAAAAGGGGAAAACGGTCGCGGGCGGTGTGTGTTGAGCGTCTGGGCGCCGGATTTGGCTGGCGTTTCGGCGGCCGCCGCTGCCGGAGCGGATCTGATTTACGCCGGCGGGGATGAGCTGACCGGGTTTCATTGGACAAAGCAACTGCTGGAATCGGCAATTGAAGAAGCGCATAATCACGGCGCCCATCTGGTGATTGGCTTACCTCGTATTCAGCGGGAGGGCCAGCGCCGCCAATGGCTGCCTTACCTGGAAAACGTCCGCCGGTTGCAGCCTGATGGAATTATCCTTTCCGACCTGGGCTCCCTTCAATTGCTCGAGGTTGATGAAGAGCTAGGACTTTTTTTAAATTATACCTTCAACTTTTTTAACAGCCATGCCTTAAAATCTATTGAAAATCCATTGGTTAAGCAAATTACCCTTTCCCCGGAGCTTACTCTGGAACAGATTGAAGAGATTAGCGCCCATAACCGCGATACCCGGTTGGAGTGCCTGGTTCACGGTCCTTTGGAGTTGATGGTCTCGGAATATTGTCCTCTTAACTCGATATTATCCGACCGGAAGGGGGAATGCCAGGGTTTTTGCAGGAAGGATCGTTACTTTCTCCGGGACCGGCTGGATCTGGACTTCCCGATCTTTGCCGACCAGTTCTGCCGGATGCATTTACTGAATTCCAAGGATCTCTGTTTGTACGGCGATCTGCCTAAATTAACCGGATCCGGAGTGAAGGCGTTCCGGCTGGAGTTAAAAACTTATCCCACGGCGGATATCGGGCTTATTGTGCAACGCTACCGGATGGCTTTGGATCTGATATTCGCCGGGCAAGAGGTAGTTAATGCCGAAACGGTTATCGAGGAATTTAAACGTTTGAGCGGACGGGGAATAACCAAGGGCCATTATTTCCGCGGCGTCGAATGAACTTCAAATTGAAAGTCGATATTTTGTTTACACCATAAAGCTTTTATGGTAAAATGATTTTGGATTTGCGCCAGTACTATAATTTTCTCCGGTTTAACGAGTGGCTGACGCTAAAAAACCCCCGGCTGGGAGTTTCGATTCTCCGACGAAACCCGCGGCGGGAGGCGTTTTAAAAAGAGGAGGTGAATTCCTAAAATGTTGACGTTGGAAAAGAAACAAGAGATCATTAACAACTACCGTCTCCATGATGGAGATACCGGCTCGCCGGAGGTTCAGATCGCTATTCTTACGGAAAGAATCAACTATCTGACCGAGCATTTAAAGGTTCATAAAAAAGATCATCATTCGAGACGCGGTTTATTAAAGATGGTAGGACAGCGGCGCGGTTTGTTGAATTATCTCAGTCAAAAAGATATTCTGCGCTACCGGGCGATCATTGAAAGACTAGGTCTCCGAAAATAAGTCGGAAAAGCGGGCATACCGCTTTTCTTTCTATTTAAAGAGGTTATACTAAAGAACAGTTCTTCTGGTTATAGGAGGACGATAAGGGGGATTAAAAAAGGATGCAAAAATGGGAAATGACCCTGGCGGGTCGCCCTCTGATTATCGAAACCGGTAAAATGGCAAAGCAGGCCAATGCATCGGCCCTGGTGCGTTACGGGGATACCGTGGTTTTAGTCACCGCCGTAATGTCCCAGAAACCCCGGGAGGGAATCGACTTCTTCCCATTATTGGTAGATTATGAAGAGAGGCTTTATGCCGTTGGTAAAATTCCCGGAGGGTTTATTAAAAGAGAGGGCAGACCTCCAGAAAGCGCAGTATTGGCGGCGCGGATGATTGACCGTCCGCTTAGGCCGTTATTTCCGGAGGCTTTTCGCAATGATGTTCAGGTTACCACAACGGTCCTTTCGGTTGAGCCGGACAATGAACCTAGTTTAGCAGGTATGATAGGCGCTTCGGCCGCCTTACATATTTCGGAGATACCTTTTGCCGGACCGATTGGCGGCGTAAAGGTCGGGAGAGTTGACGGCCAGTTTATCATCAATCCCACCGTGGCTCAAATGGAGAAGAGCGACCTTCAATTGGTGGTTGCCGGAACCAAAGACGCCATTATGATGGTAGAAGCCGGAGCCAACGAAATTTCCGAGGATGACGCCCTGGAAGCGATTCTCTTTGGACATGAGGCTATCAAGGAGATTGTGGCCTTTATCGAGAAGATCCGGGATGAGGTCGGGAAACCGAAAATTGTACCGGTTTTGGATGAGCCGGATGCTGAGATCGATAACAAGGTCAGGGAATTTGCCACCGCGAAAATGGTTTCCGCCATTAAAACCGGTGATAAGCTTGAACGTGAAGCCCTGATCGAGCAGGTTAAAGAGGAGACTCGCGCTTATTTCGGGGAAAATATGGGCGAGGAATATCAAAACGCGCTTTCCGACATCAATGAAGTGTTGGAGAATATCGTTAAAGAAGAAGTCCGTAAAATGATCGCGGTCGACAAAATCCGGCCCGACGGCCGCAGCCTCTCCGAAATCCGGCCGATCACCTGTGAGGTGGGCATTCTGCCGCGGGCCCATGGTTCAGGGCTGTTTACCCGCGGGCAGACACAGGTTTTGACCGTTTGTACCCTTGGCCGGGTCAGCGAGGAACAGATTTTGGACGGACTCGGCGACGACCAGTCAAAAAGGTATATTCACCATTATAATTTCCCTGGGTACAGCGTTGGAGAGGTCCGGCCGGTGCGTAGCCCGGGGCGGCGGGAGATCGGCCACGGGGCTCTGGCGGAGCGGGCCTTGCTCCCGGTAATCCCCGATGAGGAGGACTTTCCCTATACCATCAGATTGGTCTCCGAAGTGCTAGAATCGAACGGTTCTTCTTCTCAGGCCAGCGTATGCGGGAGTTCTTTGGCATTGATGGACGCCGGGGTGCCGATTAGGAAACCGGTGGCCGGGGTAGCGATGGGGTTGTTAAAAGACGGCGCTGACTTTGCGATTCTCACCGATATTCAAGGCATGGAGGATCACTTCGGCGATATGGACTTTAAGGTGGCCGGCACCAAGGACGGCATCACCGCCATCCAAATGGATATTAAAGTGAAAGGGATTGATCGGGTCATTCTCAAACAGGCTCTGGCTCAAGCCAGGGAAGGCCGGCTTTTTATCCTCGGGAAAATGCTGGAGGTAATTACTGGACCCCGCCAAGAGTTGTCGCCTTATGCGCCCAGGATTATTCGCTTTTCCATTGATCCGGACCGGATCCGCGATGTTATCGGGCCGGGCGGCAAGATCATCCGGAAAATCGTCGAAGATACCGGCGCCGAGATCGATATTGAAGATGACGGCCGGGTATTTATTGCGGCGGTCGACGCCCGCGCCGGAGAAAAAGCCCAGGAGATTATTAAGCGTCTGACCAGCGATGTGGAAGTCGGCGCCGTTTACCTTGGAAAAGTCACCAAATTGATGAATTTCGGGGCTTTTGTCGAAGTTCTGCCCGGGAAGGAAGGTTTGGTCCATATCTCGCAATTAGCCAAGGAGCGGGTAGCCAAAGTGGAGGATGTCGTCAATGTCGGCGATGAGATTATGGTCAAAGTGACGGAAATCGACAAACAGGGCCGGATTAATCTATCCCGGAAAGCGGTGTTGACAGGGGATGAAGCCAGAGAAGGGTAACTCCGGGCTTTAAAG
>JBLNCU010000137.1:0-43855 GCA_050260935.1 Bacillota bacterium | reverse complement strand
GATCCAGCAGCGTTTTGAAGATGACATTCAAGCCGCCGCCGGCTCCGACAGTCATTACCACCTGGTTTTCAGTCAGCCGCAACCCGGTTTTCCGGTTAAGGTTCGCCGCCACTGCGGCTCTAGTCTCGGCGTAACCGGCGTTGCTCATATATTTATGCATCCCCGGAACCGGGTGGTCGGCCAGTTCCCGGAGGCGTTTTTTAAAGGCTTCCGGCGGCTCCAGATCGGGGTTGCCGAGGGAAAAATCGTAAACATTGGCTTCGCCATGAATCTTGCGCAGGCGGTCCCCCTCTTCGAACATTTTCCGGATCATGGAAGCCCCTTTAAGAGATTCCCTTACTTTAACGGAGATGGACATCGACTTACCCCCTTGATAGGCGAGGAACACGAAACTAGAAACTTAGGTTTCAAACTTCGCCGTTTTTTGCCTAAATTATTTCCATAGAGGTTGCTTTTATCCTTCATAAAAAAAGAATTTTCACTAATGTTTTAGGCGCCGCCGGCTCCGCGGGGATTTCCTGTATTTAGTCGGATATTTGCTCTTTACAGGGGAGGAAAAATCGTTTATAATTTAATGTACACGAAATGCCGAAGTGGTGGAACTGGCAGACGCGCAGCGTTCAGGGCGCTGTGTCCGCAAGGGCGTGCGGGTTCAAATCCCGCCTTCGGCACCAAGTCAAGCGATTAACCCTCCGTTTAGATTTAGCGGGGGTTTTCTTTTTTGGCTGTAAGTCATTTAACGGAAATGCAAAACAGCTTTTTCCTAAAGATTAACAGCCGGAAAGTAAATATATGGGTAATGCCGAACTTAATTAATGTCAGTAACGGTTCGAGAGGGAGGTATCAGGGATAACTGCAGATATTAGTTGGATGCAAAGAAGAGTTGTTGGTGAAGTTGGAGAGTGAAGCATGAACTTTGGACTGCCTAAAACGGACCTTCAGTATAGTATCCAACCCATACAAAAGCTTCCGGAAATCAGGAAAACCGTTATCTTTAGTTCCAGCTAAGGGGAATTACAAGCTCGGGTCTGACATCGACATCGCTATTTGGGGTGAAGAGGTTACCTCGCCCGTCTTCACAGCCAATTGGAGGAGGAGAGTCCCATGCCGTATTTTTTCGACATGGTGGACTATACTCATTTAAAACATGATCAATTACGGGACCATATTGATCGGGTCGGGAAGGAGACTTTAACAAGAGAGCAGGAAACAGATATTTAATTTTTACGCTCGGAGCCCAATTTGGCTGGGAACCTTTTTATTTTTATCGCGTTCTAATATTATAGCAAACGCTAATTTAAGGAGCAAGGGGAAGACGGTTTTTCATGGGCCGGCTTCCGGAATTTGCCACATAGCAGCACCAAGTCAAGCTGGTTTTTTCATCATATGCCTCCTCCTTTATAATTTTTTCTTACTTGTGTCCCCTCCAAAGAGAGGGGATTTTTCTTTAGGCTATTTTTTAAGGATATTAGTCTTACTTTCATACCCGGATTTTCAATGGGTTTTAACAGGCATATTCTCCGGGGCATAATTTAGGCCGCTTATTTAGGCGGATTTTGTAAATGACCGGCATAATTTTGGGAACCTGCGAATACAATGATCACTATCAATGGAATGCACCAAAATTTAAAGAAGGAAAAAATTAGATGAACAGTCTAAAATTCGGTGTGCCGACTATATTACCGCCAACTCAGTCAACCTTGGAAGTTGACTTTCCTTATAATTGGAAAGACTCCCCCCACATAATCAAAGTAATGGCGGCTGAGTCGATGGTTAAAAACTGGGTAGACAGCGAACAGAGCATAATCAATTTGATGGAGGAACGCGCCAGGAAATTCATTATGGCCAAGTTGGAGCAGGATAGTTTAAACGACCACGAATTACTGGTTTTAACCGCGGATAACAACGGAACCGGTGCCCAAGCGCCGCAGTCTATATAGATCCTGCCAGAGGATGAATTTTCATGAATATGTGTTGTTGCCCGAAGCGGAATTGTCCGCGATACGGGGATTGCGACAAATGCCAAGAGTACCACCGAAAAAGGAAAAGGCTCCCTTATTGCCGGAGACCTAAAAAGAAAGATCAATAATGATGGATCGGCCTCTAGCCGGCAGGATTGTTGTTCCAACATTCGTACCGGTTTTTTATATTCAAAATCCGCTGGCCCCCTTCTTTAGCCCGCCCCCTTGCTCTCTATCCTCAATGTTTCAATGTATTTAGCGTAAGCTTTATTTCCGGTGACCCGTACCACAACATACCTTTTATTGTCCTGGGTTACCAATTCATCGCCTTTGACAACAGGAACCGAAGAAACGTGCATTAAGGTATTTCCGGTATTTATATCCACTATTTTATAATAATTGTAAATCTTTTTATAGGCGCGCGGTTGCGGGGAAGGCAAATAAAGAGTGGAAATATAGTAGCAAATGCCGATGAAAGCCAATATTCCTATTATTGGCAATAGAATTTTACTTTTTCGAGAAATCACAGCCACCTCCAGTCCAAGGTTTAACTTATTCCGGCCCTCCTTTTTGGGCCGGCTCTCTCAAAATAAGGATTAATTCACCGGATTTTTGAAAGACTTAATTAGATTACCCATTTGCCGGTGGAAAATTGCAAACCTAATCATAGTATAAATCTGACACTTGTTAAGGCCTTTTGCCAGGTTAGGCTGGCCTTTCAATTTAATACAAAAGGTTCTTTTTTTAGGGTGTCCACGGGTAAAACAAAAAATGCCAAAAAAAATAAAGGTTTTTGGAAGTAATTATCGAAATTTTATGGCTACTGTCGCAGAAAAAGAAATAACCTGAAAACAGGTTATTTCCAAATATTTTTTGTCGGACAAATAGTCGCGAATCTGCTGTATATTTTTGGCATATAGAAAAGCCCAGCTAAATGGATTATAATTGTGGTCGAAAAGGAGGGAGTTTATTGCCGGACCAAAATAATCTGCCGAAAGTCGCTTATTTTTGTATGGAATATGGTCTGGAATCATCTTTTAAAATTTATGCCGGTGGTCTGGGTATATTGGCCGGAGACTACCTTAAAGGCGCAAAAGATCATGGTTTTCCGATTGTCGGGATTGGCATTAAGTGGAAGCAGGGTTATACCGACCAAATCATTGGCGCTGATAACCGTCCTTATGATACCTATCACAATTACCAGTACGACTTTTTGAAGGATACCGGTGTTAAAATAAACTTGCAGATCAGAAAGAGGAACGTGGTTTGCAAGGTCTGGCTGGCGGACAGCTTCGGAAACGCTCCGTTGTATTTGCTTGATACCGATCTCCCGGAAAACGAGGATCCCTGGATTACCGGTCAGTTATACGGCTGGTTTGGCGAGGAACGGATAGCTCAGGAGATGGTGTTGGGGATCGGCGGTGTCAGGGCTTTACGGGCCTTGGGGATTCCGGTGGAAGTTTACCATTTTAATGAAGGGCATGCGGTATTCGCCGGGCTGGAGTTGATCCGGGAAAAAATGGCCGGTGGCCTTCCCTTTGATAAGGCTCTAGCGGAAATTCGCGGCCAAATCGTTTTTACTACTCATACCCCGGTTGTTGAAGGAAATGAATCCCATTATCTCGAGCGCTTGATGTATATGGGGGCCAATAACGGACTGACTTTGGAGCAAATGATGAAAATCGGCGGGGACCCGTTTAATATGACGGTGGCGGCCTTGCGGCTATCGAGAATGACTAATGCCGTGGCTCAGCTTCATTGCCAAACCGCCAATAAAATGTGGTCCCACCTTCCGGATATTTCACCGATTATTGGTATTACCAACGCCATTCATATTCCGACCTGGGTCGATCCGGAGATGCTGCAGGCGGCTGAAGGCAACCCCGATTTATGGAATGCTCATCAGAAAAACAAACAAAAGCTTATCCAGTTTGTAAAAGAGCGGACCGGAACCGCTCTTGATCCGGAAGTTCTTTTAATCGGATTTTCAAGGCGGGCGGCGCTTTACAAACGGAGCGGTTTCATTTTTAGCAATCCGGAGGTTGTCGGCCCGCTCCTGGAAGGGAGGAAAATCCAGATAGTTTTCTCGGGTAAAGCCCATCCCTTGGATGACGCCGGCAAGCGAACCGTGGAATTTTTGGTGCGGATGTCCAACCGTTATCCCCAATCGGTGGCGTTTTTAGAAAACTATGATATGACCATTGGCCGGATGCTGACCGGAGGATCGGATATTTGGTTGAACAATCCCCGCCGGCCCAAAGAGGCCAGTGGAACTTCGGGAATGAAAGCCGCCATGAACGGAGTGTTGAATTTGAGCATCCTCGACGGCTGGTGGCCGGAGGCTTGCCGGCACGGGATCAACGGCTGGCAGTTCGGTGACGGGTTTGAGAGTTGTTCCCAGCAGGAGCAGGATGCCCATGATTTAGCTGCTTTATACCGGGTTTTGCAGGAAGAGGTCATTCCAACTTATTATAATAACCGCCCCAAATGGGTTGAGATGATGCGCGCGAGTATCAACAGCACCCGGGAGGCTTTTGCGGTCAAACGCATGCTGGAAGAGTATTACCAGCACATGTATATGCGGGAACCGGTTATTACTTTGAAGTAGCGGTGCCAATCACCCAATTAATTATGCGGCTTTATTTTTTCATTCATTCAAAAAAAAGGGGGAGGTCGAGGAAACCTCCCCTTTTTCGGTTTTAAAGAGAATTTTAGGAAATTTGAATTCGGGCCAACCATCATTTCTTTATTTCGGCTTTTGCTCATCCCCGGCGCGCCTTAAACTAGAAATTGTAATAACTGGCCCAAATATCAGCCCCGGGGTCCGCCGGAAAACCCAAGAATTAATTGCCAGAGGACTGCAATCAGTAGGGAAATGGCTAAACAATATCTAAATATTCATATAGAAAGGCCGGGGAATCACCGATTAAAAAAAGCGAGCACCGGCTTCGCCTTTAATCGCTTGACGGAAATGTTCCCGGCTGGTGAAAGCGGCTGCTTTGTCAAACAACTAAAAAGAGAGTGGTTTACTTGTCAAAAAAACGGGCATATCTATGGATTATTTGCGGATGGCTAATTCTCGGGTACATTAACCCCTCAAGAGCTGCTCCTCTAAATTCACAAGTTGAGACTGGCCCAGTCATTCAAGATCAGGGGGCGCTCCAGACCGGCGAAAAGCCAGGGGAACGTAACAACGGCGCGGACCTTCCGGAGATCGATAAAATCTACGGCTGGCAAGCCTGGACTCAACTCTGGATATTTGATCGGAAGGGTTTTACCGGTCAAGATCAAAGCGGGGCTTTTTATAAAGGTTCCGCCAGCGGTCTTCATCTTCGTCCGTCCTGGAGCCTGGGGCGGCTGGAAGGCCGTTTCGATTTCGCTTTTTACAACAACCCATGGCGTAACGGTAATATCGGTTGGGGTGTTCCCATGCCGGGAATCAACCCGGATCTGCCCAACTTCCTTGACAGTCTGGCCTACCATGGTCGCGGCTTCGAATTAAATTACCAAAGAATAACCGATCTTGATTTTGGGTACGGGTTGCTTATCAAGGAATATCATCCAACCGATCCCTTCCACGGCTGGCTTTTAGAGATTAACCCGGCCGAAGACTCCAGGATAACCATGGTTTCATCCCAGGAAATTGTTTATCTCGCCCCTTTCACTAGAAATGACTATGCCTCCTTACAATTAATCAGGATGGAGCAGAAGTTAAAAACAGCCAAGCTAAATTGGGAACTAGGGCTGACCGGCATCAATGAAAACTATCAAACTGCCATGAATGAAGGCGGTTTCCCGAGACAGGCCGGGGCCTGCGATCTAACCTTGAATAGTATTGCCTGGGTGAAGCCATTCTATGAAGCGGCGGCTTTTGACGGATTTGGCGGAGCCAAAATGTTTGGAGTTAAAGGTGACTGGGGTATATTCGAATACCAAATAAGCGAATTTACTGCTGACAAAAGTTTTATTCCCAATTACTTCGGCGGCAAATATGAGGACTTAAAGTGGAATTCATTTGCGGCTCAAGAAAAACCTTATTTACCGGCTATAGATAATGTTAACAATAGGACCGGTCAGATCGGCGGAATCTGGCTGGAGGTTAATCCCTTGCTGAAAGTGGGATACTTGTATATCAAGGATGCCGCGATAACCAGCGGCTTGAATCTGACGGCTAAAATAGAGCGTTTAAAAGCCGAAGGCGGAATCTCCTATTACCGGTTTGAGGATTTTTCCAATTATGACTGGTTTATCAAAGGGAGGACCGGCTCCCTGGGGTACCAATATCATTATTACAATGATTGGGGCCGCGATTGCCGGAACGATTTTGAGCTTAGCTATTATTTTTAGGGTTTTACCCAGCCTGGCAGGATAGATTTTCCTTGTTAATTGGATAAAAGTATGGTAAAATTTTTTGATCAAGAGGCGAAATATTTTTCCGGAAAACGGCGCTCGCTAAGTAAGCGCAATCGAATCGGAGGCGTTTTCGATGGCCAATAAATTAACGCTGGATTTGTCAAAAGCCCAACCATTCCTCAATCCCGGGGAACTTGCCATGCTGGCCGTCCAGGTTAAACAAGCCCATGAACTGTTGCATAATAAAACCGGGGCCGGAAATGATTTTGTGGGTTGGGTGGAGTTGCCGGCGAAATATGATAAACAAGAGTTCCAGGCGATTCTCAAGGCCGCCCGGCAGATTCAAGATAGTTCCGAGGCGTTGTTGGTCATCGGGATCGGCGGCTCCTATCTGGGAGCCAGAGCCGCGATTGAACTCCTGAATCATTCTTTTTATAACCAGTTAAACAAGGCGGAACGGAAATGGCCCCGCCTTTTTTACCTCGGGCAAACCATCAGTCCCACCTATTCGGCGGAACTCCTCGATATCTTGGGAGAGCTTGATTTTTCAGTTAACGTGATCTCCAAATCCGGCACCACCACCGAACCGGCCATTGCCTTCCGGCTGATTAAAGAACTCCTGATGAAGAAGTATGGCAAAGACGGTGCGAAAAAACGGATTTACGCCACCACCGACCGGGCCCGTGGCGCCTTGAAAAAACTAGCCGATAACGAAGGGTATACCCAGTTTGTAATTCCCGATGATGTCGGCGGGCGATACTCAGTGCTTACTCCGGTGGGGCTTTTACCGATAGCCGCCAGCGGCGTGAGTATCCAGGAGATCATGGACGGCGCCTTGGATGGCTACCGTGAATACCAGGCGGCTGAATTGGATAGTAATCCTTCATATCAATACGCCGCGGTCCGGACTGCATTCTACCGGAAGGGGAAATTGATCGAGATTATGGTCAATTACGAACCGGGATGGCATTACTTTGCCGAGTGGTGGAAGCAGCTTTACGGGGAGAGCGAGGGGAAGGACCATAAGGGAATCTTCCCGGCCGCTTGCGACTTCTCAACTGATCTTCATTCCATGGGCCAATATATTCAAGAAGGCCGCCGGGATATTTTTGAGACGGTTCTTTGGGTGGAAAAACCGCGCCGTTCGCTGACAATTCCCAATGATCCTGACAATATCGACGGTTTGAACTTCTTAAGCGGTAAGACCATGGAATATGTCAATCAAAAAGCCTTCGAAGGGACCTTATTGGCCCACAACGACGGCGGAGTTCCCAACCTGACGGTGAAGGTTCCCGAAGCCAGCCCCTATTATTTCGGCAAACTGGTTTACTTCTTCGAAAAGGCCTGCGGCATCAGCGGTTATTTAAACGGGGTCAATCCCTTCGATCAGCCGGGAGTCGAGGCTTATAAAAAGAACATGTTTGCTTTGCTCGGCAAACCCGGTTATGAAGCGGAGAAAGCCAGGTTGGAAGAGAGATTGAAGTAAATTAATGCCACTCTCCAATCGAAAGGATCGAAACCAATGCCGATGGCAAAAATACCGGCTCGGTGGCAAGTAAAATCGCGGACCGGAGGGCCGGGAATTTTTGCCGCGCTTTGGTTTGTGAGAGGTTAGAGTATTTTACTCAAAAATTGCCTGGTCCGTTCATTTTTGGCGTTGCTAAAGAGTTCGGCGGGAGAGCCTTCCTCGAGAATTTCACCCTCATCCATAAATAATACCCGGTGGGCCACTTCCCTGGCGAATCCCATCTCATGGGTGACCACGATCATCGTCATTCCTTCATGGGCCAAGTTCTTCATTACATCCAGCACTTCCTGAATCATCTCCGGATCCAAGGCCGAAGTAGGCTCATCAAAGAGCAGGACTTTGGGACGCATGGCCAGGGCTCTGGCAATGGCAATTCGTTGCTGCTGGCCGCCGGAGAGTTGTTCCGGGAAGGCGTCGGCCTTGTGACGCAGCCCTACCCGGTCAAGTAATTCGTAGGCTCTGGATTGGGCCTCGGTCTCAGTCAACCCCCGGACTTTAATCGGAGCGATGGTTATATTCTCCAAGGCAGTTTTATGGGGGAAAAGGTTAAAACGTTGAAAAACCATTCCCACCTCAGCCCGGACCTCATTCACATCTATCAGGGAATGATCGGAGACATCGACGCCTTCGATATAAATATGGCCGCCGGAGGGTTTCTCCAGCAAATTCAAGCAGCGTAAAAAGGTGCTTTTACCCGAACCGCTGGGACCGATTACGCAAACCACCTCGCCTTGTTTGACATTGGTGGATATGCCCTTAAGGACGTGAAGATGGCGGAAACGCTTGTGCAATTCAACAACCTTAATCACCGACCTTCAACCTCCTCTCTAATTTGGCGACAATGCGGGTGAAGGGAATAGTCATCATCAAGAAGATCAAACCTACTTCAAGCCAGGTTTCGGTGGGGCGGTAGGACCGGGTGACAATAACCTGCGCCTTCCGGACCAATTCCTCCATGCCGATAACCGATACCAGCGAAGAATCTTTTAACATAGCGATAAATTCATTGCCCAGCGGCGGGATAACCCGTTTTAACGCTTGCGGGAGCACGATATGGCTCATTGCCTGCCGGTAGGTCATTCCCAAGGAACGGGCCGCCTCCATCTGACCTTTATCGATAGATTGAATACCAGCCCGGACGATTTCAGCTATATAGGCCCCGCTGTTGATACTCAAAGCCAGGAGGGCCGAGACGAACGGATTGATCGGTATGGGCTGGCCGTTATTGAAAAGGGCGCCTAGTATCGGAGGGGTTCCGAAATGGATCATAAAGATCTGCACCAGCAAGGGAGTGCCCCGGATAAAGTCGACGTAGATTCCGGCAATTAGATTCAGGAATTTACTATGAATCACCCTGGCTACCCCGGTCAAGGTCCCGATGACAATACCGTTGAACTCGGCGATAATGGTCAGGAAAATGGTCATCAACATGCCCAGCAGCAAGTTGGGAAGGCTCAACCACATGTAATAGAGCGAGGTTTCTGCCATGGACAAATCCTGAGTATTTTCGCCGCTGGCTAGCGTTACGGTTTGTTTCTCATTGCGGTATTTTGCTTTACGGAGTTCAATCCGGTGGGTCCCGGGAGCCAAGCCCCGGAGAGTGCAGGGAGTGTTTTTTCCGGTGAATTTGCCGTCAAGGTAAACTTGGGCGCCCGGAGGGTCGGAGGTAATTTTTAAAAAGGCGTCCTGTCTTGCTTGGCCAAAGGCGAGTTGGGAAAAGCCTAGAAGAAGAATAGTCAATAAAAGTAAGCTCGGATAAATTTTGTTCTTCACGACCGACATTCCTTTTTCGCCAACCAAACCAGGGGGTCAAAAAGCGGAAAAAACCGCTTTTTGACCTCCGGAAGTCGGCTTATTCAGCTGATTTGTACTTCGCTACCAGGACGGCTAATTTGCCATTTTTTTGGAGCGTAGCAATCGCTTTATTTAATTTCGCTAAAAGTGCGTCATTTCCTTTTTTTACTCCAATGCCATAATTTTCTTTTTCCGCGTTTTTGATCTGGATAATTTTTAACCCGGGGGTTTTCTTGACGGCGTTAAAAGCCACCATATCGTCCATAACCGAAGCATCGGCGTTGTTATTCAGCAATTCCTGGATTGCCTGGGGGTTGGTGTCGAACCGTTTCATCTTGACATCCTTGATTTTACTGGCATAGAGATCGCCGGTGGTGCCGTTTTGGACGGAGATGGTTTTGCCGATTAAATCATCCGGCCCTTTGACTGGGCTGTCCTTTTTAACCACAATTGCTTGTTGGATTGAAAAGTAAGGAGTGGTAAAATTGATCTGTTTTTTACGTTCGGCGGTGATAGTCATGGCCGAGATTAAACAATCGTAATTTCCGTTGTTCAATCCGGGAATGATACCGTCCCAACCCACGTTCATGAGTTTGAGTTCCATTCCGGCGGCATCCGCGACCAATCTGATGAAATCCATATCGAAACCGACGAAATTACCATTTTTATCAATGGTTTCAAAGGGTTCGTAGGTGGCGTCGGTACCGACCCGGAGGACCGGTTTGGCGGCTAAAGCCATACCGGCGGCCAAGATAACAACTAAAATTACAGCTAACCATGCATATTTTTTCATCTGGAAACACCTCCACAACTATTTTAGTGCTTCAATTATATAACAATAGTCCCAGTTATGCAAAGGTTTTGCCAAGATGTAACCAAAAAAACATCAAAATGTTTTTGGTAAAGGCAACGGAATATTTATTCACTCGTGCATATTTATGCGGTATTGTATTTATATTGATTTTTTGACAACTACCCGATTTTATTAATGAGCGTGTTGTTGTTAAGAGAAAGCGGAATTATTGAAAGAACATTTGAAATTGCCGGCTCTCATCTTGAAAAAGCCCAAAGAATATTGGAATATTTGCCCGGATCACCGGCCCCTCTCCTGGAAAAATTGGCGGTCGAGCTGAAACATAGAAATTATTAATCCTATTTTAACAGAATAATCTCCGCTGACTGCAAATATGATAGTTGCGGCAAGTGAATTCATTAAAAGATTAGTTGCTGAAATTAGGTTGCAAAAAAGAAGGAGATTAGGAAAAGTTATCGAAGACTTAGTTAGTTTAGTTAATTAAGTTTCAAGCAATGTTTGGAAGTGGATGGTTTGGAGCGAACAGCCGGCAATCAGGTTACAATTAAAGAAAACAACCAGAGGCTCATTATTGATAGTCTGATGAAGCTGGGGGCGACTTCCCGGGCGGAATTGGCCAAAAGGTTGAAATTAAGCGCGCCGAGCGTTTCCAAGAATATCAACTGTCTGTTAAAGAAGAATATTTTGCGGGAGATCGGCGCCGGGGATTCGATCGGCGGCCGGAGGCCGATCTTGTTAGAGTTCAATTATAATTACGGTTATATAATCGGAGTCGACTTAAGCGGTCAAGAGTTGCGGCTCGCGCTGGGCAACCTGAAAAGTGAAATCCTGGAAGCCAGAACGATTGCTATTGCTGATATTAAAAGCGGGAAGGCCATATTGGATATCGTCGCCGATAATATTGAAGAGATCTTCGCTAAAAATCGCTTGAAAATAAAGCAACTTCTTGCAATTGCCCTTGGATTTCCGGGAACTATCAACCAGGATACCGGTTATTCGCTGGCCCTTCCGATGTGGCTGTATATTTGGGATGAGGTAAACATTATTGAAGAGCTACGGAAAAGGTTTAAAGCCAAAGTAATCGTTAAAAACGATATCAATCTGGCTGCTCTTGGCGAACATTATTATGGAGTCGGCAAGAATTATAAAAATTTGGCATATGTTAGTGTTGATATGGGGGTTGGCGCCGGGGTAATCATTGAAAATAACCTGTATGAGGGTACCCGGCGGGCTGCCGGGGAGATCGGCTATTTTATCTCCAATATCGAAGATTTGAAACATGAAAACAAAGCCGTTGGACCGCTGGAATCAAGGATTGGCCTTCCATCCCTTGTAGAAAGGGTCAAACAGGCTGTCCGGTCAAGGGAAAACTCGATAATAACCGAATTGACCGCTGGTGATGCCGATAAAGTTAACGTTAGAATGATTGAAAAGGCAATTCGGCTAAAAGACCCTTATATTATGAAAGAAATGGCCGGTATTACCTTTGAATTAGGGATGGCGCTCGCCAATATCAGTATTTTACTGGATTTAGAGTCGATAATCTTAGGGGGGAAATTAGTTGATCTGGGGTATGATTTTTTAACTCCGCTGAATGCCATAACCCAAAAAGTCACTCCTTTTAACACCAAAGTATTTTATTCCGCGCTTGATCAGAACGCCATCATCTACGGGGCGTTTACTATCGCTTTAGAGCACATCCAGGAGAACATTTTAAAAAAATGAGGCCGGGTTTATTCTTGTATTATTTATATGCCATTAATTAATTAACAAAACTAAGAAACAATTATTTAACAAAACAGGAAGCGCCGATTGCTGTCAAAATCGATCTAAGTTGGGAGGTGAAGCCGGGGCTTTAAGTTTGACTTGCGTTGTTCAAAAAAATTATAAAAGGTGGGAGAGAAAGAATGAAAAGATTTGGAAGTGCAGTTATTTTACTGTTGTTGATTGTATTCATGGTTGGCAGTTTAACTCTAAATGCCGCCAATAAGGTTACCATCAACGCCCTCTTTATGAAACAGGCCGGTTACAGTGAAGACGACACCAGGGCCGGAACCGCCGAATTTGAGAAGTTAAATCCCAATATTCAGGTTAAGTTGACGTTTGTGGCTTATGAGGAACTGGAGCAGAAAATCATTACCTCGGCCCAATCAGGCAGTTATGACGTGGTATTAAGCGATGGCCCCTTTACCGCCAAGTTTGCCGAGGCCAAAATCGTCCGTACCGTGGATATATCCGCTGAAGAGAAGAAGGACATCTTCCCGGCGGTGCTTGCAGGCACTTTTTACAAGGGTAAATACTGGGGCATGCCGTGGCTGAATGATTGCCGGTATTTATTCTACAACAAGACCATGTTAAGGAAAGCCGGAATCGCCGATCCGCCGAAAACAATGGCTGAATTATTGGCCGATGCCAAAAAAATCAAAGACAAAGGGCTCGTCCAATATCCAATCGTCTGGACCTGGGCTCAAGCCGAATGCTTAATGTGCGACTATACTCCTCTCTGTGTAATTTTCGGCGGCGGTTTGGTGGATAAAAACAATAATCCCACCATTGATTCGCCCGGCAATAAGAAAGCTCTGGACTTCATGGCCGATTCCATTAAAAACGGCCTCTCCAATCCTCATTCCATCGAATTTACCGAAGCGGAAGCGCAAAATACCTTCTGTAGCGGTAACGCCGCCTTTACCTTCCTTTGGACCAGTACATACGCGGCGGCGCAAGATCCCAGCCAGTCCAAGCTCTCCAAGGATGAGGTGGGGATAGCCGTCATCCCGGGCCAAGGCAAAGTCGTCAGCGCCACCTGTAATGGGGGGCAGCCGCTGGCGGTCTCCGCCGGCAGCAAACATCCGGTAGAAGCTACGAAATACATGAAATATTTATCCGGCAAGGAATTTCAAAGGAATTATTGCACCAATGCCTTGCCGATTTGGAAATCTCTGTTTGATGACGCTAAAGTCATAGCTTCCAGTCCGGATATTGTAAAGGTTGCCAAAGTGCAATACAATTATTTTGTAAGCCGTCCGATGGTTCCGTACTGGGGTGAGCTTGCCACTTACATGGAGGTAAAAATCCAGGAAGTTTTGCTTGGCAAAACAACCAGCGACGCAGCGTTAAAAGCCTGCCAAGCAAAGGCTTTGGAGTTAGCCGGCCAAAAATAGCGGCCAACCAAGAGGGGGGAGAACCTCCCCCCTCATTATCCAATCTAAAGCGGGTGGGTAGCAATGAATTTCAAATACGCCTTTGGTTCTAAAATAGCCGCTAGAAACAGGATAAGGGATGAAACTTGCTTTGCTTACTGGGTGCTGGCTCCGGCAATGATTCTAGTTCTGGGGGTCATTGTCTTCCCTTTGCTGGTCAACCTGATATATACTTTTCAAAACATGGAGTTGATCTCGGCGCACCGCGGAGAATTTGTGGGGCTGGCCAATTATATTAAGGTGCTTACCTCTCCGGAGTTTTGGGATGCTTTGGGAAAGACTCTCTACTTTACAGTAACCTCTTTGACCATCGAAACCGTGCTTGGCCTGTTGATTGCCTTGCTCTTGAATGAAAAATTTTTTGGAGTGGCCTTTTTAAGAACGATTATAATTTTGCCGTGGGCTATTCCGGAAATTGTTACCGGAACAATGTGGAAGTGGATTTATAACCCCCAATACGGTCTTTTAAATGCGGTTCTCACTAAAATGCATATCCTCCCGGCTTATCAGTCCTGGCTGAGCGATCCGTTCCTGGCAATGAACATGGTAGTCATAGCTGATGCCTGGAAAATGACTCCGCTGGCTGTGATTTTCTTTTTAGCCGCCCTGCAGATGATCAACAAGTCAAGTTATGAAGCGGCGATGGTGGATGGGGCCGGAGTCTTTAAAAGATTTTTCGTTTTAACCCTGCCGTATTTAAAACCCACTTTTTTGGTGGTCATCGTCATGCGCACCATGGAGAAGTTCAAAGCGTTCGGTGTTTTTTACGCGATTACGCGGGGCGGTCCGGCTAACGGAACTATGGTTTTAACCTATACAACCTTTAATAAAGCTTTTAGTAATTTACAGTATTCAATCGCCGCGACTTACGCCTATTTGATTGCGATTTTAATCATTGTTTTAACCGTCTTGTATAAAAAAACCCTGAAATACGATGGTGATCCAAATGATTGATACCGTAAGAAAAAGCAAAAGGCTGCTGTTTATTCAATATCTTAGCGCTTTAATCATCACTATTTTTACGCTGGCCCCTTTCATCTGGCTGATTATATCCAGCATCGCCAATGAAAGTGAATTAACCAGTGTTCCCCTGCATTTTATTCCGGAAGAAATCTCCTGCCAAAGGTATCTTGAGATATTCACCAATCCCCATAATGATATGGCCTATACCTTTAAAATAGCGATGGGCAACAGCCTATCGGTGGTTTTTGGCGTCAGTTTAATCGCCTTAATTGTTGGATCGTTGGCGTCTTATGCTTTCGCCAGATTGAGGTTCAGGTTTAAAAATGAGTTGCTGTATTTAATCTTGTTTACCTATATGTTGCCGCCGGTGGTGATCGTGATCCCGTTATACCTTTATTTAAACATCATGCATTTGTTGGATACCAAGGTGGCTTTGGTTTTGTTGTATCTATCCATGGCAATTCCTTTTGTAATCTGGGTGATGCAAAGCTATTTCGGATCGGTTTCCAAGTCTTTTGAAGATTCGGCGGCGATTGACGGTTGCAACCGGTTGCAAACGCTCTGGCACATCTTTTTGCCGATTGCCCGGCCGGGTATTATCGCCACCGGTATTTTAGCTTTTCTGGTTGCCTGGGATGAATTTTTCTATGCCGTAATCTTTACTTCGACTCTGCAAGCGAAGACCATTTCAGTGGCGATCGCCGAATTTAGCGGTAAGTACTCGGTGAATTACGGAATGATCGCCACCGGCGGCGTTATCGCCTCTTTGCCGGCGCTGATTATTGCCTTTATCTTTCAAAAATACATCGTCCAAGGGATGACTGCCGGAGGGGTCAAGGAATGATCCAATCGACGGTGATTTCCAGATTAGCCGTTGGATAAAGGGAATAGGCACTTCCTCCCCGGATGCGAAATTTTTTAAGGACCAGACTCGCAAAGGCTTGACGGCGCGATACCGGCTCAGGGATACCTTCGCCTAAGATGGCCCAGCGGGATATTTCCCGTCCTACTTTTGGAAAAACAACGCGCGCAAATTTCATTACCAGGCTGTTTCTGTAGGAGTATCCGGTTTTGATCACCAACACCACGCTTGTATATATCTTTAGCCGAATTCCTCAAAAAACCGGAATTCCTGCCAAAACGGAACAAAGACCGGAATCCCCCTTGCCGATCCCTGGAATTAATGTTATAATTCCTTTCAAAAGATAAAAGGCGTTGATGGAGTAAACTAATTTGTACGAAGACACAAATTAGTGTTTAAACTGGCGCGGTGACAGGAAGAGAGTAGGTGGCGGCTGCAAACCTACCGGACGCGAACGGTGAACTACCCTCCGGAGCTTCCGGGTTGAATTTACAGTAGACCCGGACGTCTACTGCCCGTTAAAGCAGAAAAGCTGCATTCTTTAAGCGGTTTGGCTAAAATAACGCTTGAATGCGGAAAATAAGGTGGTACCACGAGACCCTCGTCCTTATACGGATGGAGGGTTTTTTAATTCTTATCTTCAGAATAAACCAGGGAGGAATAATTATGTCGGTCTTTCAGGATTTGCAGGAACGGGGGTTCATTAAGCAGACTACCCATCAGGAGCCATTATTTGAACTCCTTGAAAAGGAGAAAGTCTCTTTTTATGTCGGATTTGATCCCACGGCGGACAGCTTCCACCTAGGCAATTTATTACCGATTATGGCAATGGCTCATATGCAAAGAGCCGGCCACCGCCCTATAGCCATACTCGGGGTGGGGACGGCCATGATTGGCGATCCCAGCGGTAAAACCGAGATGCGGAAGATGCTGACCCAGGAGACGATTGCTTACAATGCTTCCCGCTTTAAGGAGCAGCTCTCCAGGTTTATCGATTTTTCCAACGGCCGGGCTCTGATGGTCAGCAATGGCGATTGGCTTCTCAATTTGAATTACATTGATTTTCTCCGGGAGATCGGTTCGCAATTCTCGGTCAACCGGATGCTGACGGCGGAGTGTTTTAAAACGCGTATGGAGAAAGGCCTATCGTTTATCGAATTCAACTATATGCTGCTCCAATCCTACGATTTTTTGGTGCTTTTCCGGAAATACGGTTGTAAACTTCAGATGGGCGGAGATGACCAGTGGTCCAACATTTTATATGGAGCGGACCTAATCCGCCGGTTGGAGGGGGAAGAAGCTTACGGTATCACCTTCCCGTTATTGACCACCAGCACCGGTCGGAAGATGGGCAAAACCGAGGCCGGAGCGGTTTGGCTGGATCCGTTGAAAACCTCGCCGTATGATTTTTATCAGTACTGGCGGAACACCGACGACCGGGATGTTGAACGGTTTTTAGCCTTGTACACCTTCCTGCCGCTCCCTGAGATTAGACGGCTGGGGGCTTTAAAAGATCAGGAAATCAACGAAGCCAAAAAAATACTGGCCTACGAAGTAACCAAACTGGTTCACGGAGAAGCGGAAGCGGCTAAAGCGGCGCAGGCGGCCCAAGCCCTTTTTAGCGGCCAGGGGAATGAGACAGCAGCGCCAGCCATCGAACTGCCCCGCGCTGATTTGGCAAAAGGAATGAGTATTATTGATCTGGTGGTCAGGGCCAAGTTGGCCGACTCCCGGAGCGAGGCCCGGCGTTTGATTATTCAAGGGGGGATCTCTCTGTTCGACCGGAAAGTCTCCGATATCAACCAGGTGGTCACTGGGGCGGAACTCCAAGACGGGCAGCTTATTTTGAAAAAGGGCAAAAAGGATTATCAGTTAATCAAATTTAGCTGATTTTCGGATTTCAAACCTGTTTTGTAGTTTTTTCCTGGATTATGGTCCTCCTTTTTATAATAAACATTATAATTAGGAGGATATTAAGATATGGAAAGCGGAAAGCCGGTTTTGCTTCCCCATGTGACTGAGGCAATGCTCTACCCGGAGTTTTGGATGACTAGAAAAGCCTTCCCCCATTCGCCGGCGGTTTTTTATGAGCATCGCAAACCGGAGGCGGAGATCGCTGTTTACCGGGAAACTGTGAAAGAGAGACTAGACGCTGAACTGTTTGACGCCGCGGGGGAGGGAATACCCCCGGAATTGTTGAAAAAGTCTTTAAATTGCCTTAAAACCGCCAACCGGTTTCAGGGTGGACTTATTGTTAAACCGAGCGATTTGAAGTTTTTGCCCCAAACGGAGCCGTTATTGACCAATCCCCTGGCCCCGGAGATTGACCGCAACCAACTGAGCGGCCTGGAATTGGGAGATGAATGCATTATCTTTGCCGGCAGCCTTGGTGGCGGATGGTGCGCAGTGGTAACCGGGCGGGGAACCGGATGGATAAAAAAAACGGCGGTGGCTCTAGGGACTGATCCGGAAATCAACTATTTCCGGAACAAAGCCCCCCGTATTACCGTCATCGACCCGGTTTCCAAGGTCAGGTTGAAATCGGAAGAGGTTGTCCTTTCTATGGGCGTCAGTTTTCCAGTTAAGAATTTTTTTAACAGTGAGGCGATAATTCCGTGGCGGAACCATGACGGCCGGCTTTTCTTTAGCATCGGAGTCATTGAAGGGAATATAGTCTTAAATAATCTCTCCTTTAACAGCGATAATCTTTTACGGCAAGCATTCAAGTATTTAGGATTTCCGTATGTCTGGGGGGATCACAACGCTTTAGGGAGCGGCATCGATTGCTCCCGGTTGGTGCAGAATGTTTTAAAGACTTTGGGAATCGACTGCCCCCGCAATTCTCAGGAACAGCTGTCCGCCGGTTTAAAAAAAATTTCCTTTAAAAATCTAAAGGAAAAGGAGCGGAAGTCCATTCTGAAATTACTGCCCCCAGGAAATCTTTTATATACCAACAGCCATGTCCTGATTTATCTAGGAGAATTCATGGACCGTTTTTACGCCATCCATGCACTCTATAGTTACCACACTCCGGCGGAGGGTGGTGAGGTTGAGAAGTTCGTCAAACAAGTGGTGGTTTCCGATCTCTCATTGGGGGAGGGAACGGCCGGCGGTTCTTTACTGCAACGTCTTACTGGCATTGTCAGACTTTTTTATATAGAGTAAATCTTAAAGGAGAATCCATTGGAACAGGTGCTGGTCACCGCCGGAGTAATTATTGAAAACGGTAAATATTTAATAGCCCAACGCCCGCTTCAAGGAACCGAGGGCGGCAAATGGGAGTTCCCCGGCGGCAAGGTGGAATTAGGCGAGGACCCCCGGGACGGTTTGCGCCGGGAATTATTTGAGGAACTGGGAGTTGAAGTTGACGTGGGCCCGGTTCTCGAAGTGGTTTCGACGTTAAGAGCGGAGCAACAGCTGATCCTGCTTTATTTTTTATGCCGGTTAATCAAAGGACAACCTCGACCTCTCGAATGTCAGGCGGTGGAGTGGCTGACTCCCGGCCAGATAAACCTGTTGGAAAAACCGGAAAGCGATCAACGGTTCTGGGAGGCATGGAGGGATAGAAATTATTGTTATCTTTTTAACGGGGAGCGCTCCTGATGCAACGTTCCGGTCAGGATGAACTCTTCTATTTTGAAAGTACCGCATTTACGGGTGTTTAGAAAGCCATCCCAGGCCGCTTGGGCTATTTGGCCGTCATTCATTAGATCAAACAACCATTCGCCGCATAAAGAAGGATCCTCTTGGGGAATCCCGGCCCTGTGCTCAATCAGCCATTTTTTATTGTAGTGTTCGTGGGCTCCTAAAGGCGGGGCGATGATAATCGGGAGCCCCAGTCCGCTGTAGAATGAAAGTTCCGATGGCTTCGTCCAGAGCATGTCCGTAGTTCGCAACACCAGGTTAAATCTTTGAAAATACCGTTCCCGGCTTGCGTGGTACAAGATATTTACCCCGGCGCCGAGTTCATCCTCCAGCCCGATCTTGCGAATGTGAGCGAGGAAGAAATCGTAAACCTCCTGCCTAATCCCGGCTACCAGATTTAACCGAATCTTCTTTTTTTGAATATGCGGTTTCAAACTGTTTAAAATTTGAATCCCGATATCCTTTTGGGCGCCGGCCCCTCCGACGGCAAAAGTCAGGGTGAGCAGGCGATCACTTCGTTGGAGACAGTTTTCCGCCCCCAAATAATGCTCGACCTCGACCTGGTGCAAATCCCAGAAGCGGCGGCTGGGGTCTAAGTGGATAAGGCGCTGAGCCAGATCCAATTTTAAGATCTCCAGGTTGGCGCTGCCCAAGTTCTCTTTGGGCAAGGGAAAACCGGTTAATAAAATCCTTTCATCGGGGACCCCATACTCTTTCAAACGGCGGACAGCGTGGCCACAGGGAGCGAAATACACAATCCGGCTCTGCGCCGGATTTTCCCCCACCCAGACCCGGTTGAGATCAGTGTCGGTAATAATCAAGTATATTTGGGGGTATTCAAAATAGTCAGCCGCTATTGCCACGGCAAAGAAGGTGGAGACCAGCGGAAGTCCGCTGGGGCGCATTATATCCACCAGGGTAAGTCCTAAACCTTTTTTGATGAGAGATAATAAGTATTTAACCTGAATAGTCGGGGTGGAAAGATCCCGAAAAGGATAATAAGGATTAATCTCTTGCAATTTATCCAATAATCCGAAGAGGAACCCGCCAACCACCGGGATATGGTTAATCCGGGACAATCCCTCATAAACTGTGCGCATCCGCTTCCACAACTTATTCTCTTTTAAAGAGGAATAATCAATGGCGCCGGCGGTGATAATTTGCCCGCTACTTAGTTCCCTCAAAGGATAGGCGGCTCTTTGGTGCCCCAACCCCATATCGGCAGCGACCACCCAGGCTTTTTGAGTTGGAGTGGGAGAAATAGCCATTTTTCCCTCCGTAAGTCTAATGCTTTAATATAATTTTCGTCAGATTTAATCCGTTTCTACAGTTGTTTTTTAAAAGATAAACCAAGGAAAGCATCCCGTGGAGGAGTTTAATCTATCAATCGCGGGGGTATATTAAAATTAACCACCAAATAGCTTGGGGAAATATTCAAAAACGGTTGGCTATTTAATAAATTTGCATTAAGTGTTATAATTATTAATTCTAGGTTATGGTGTAGAAACCAGAGCTTTACTGAGGATACCCGCCAATTTATAAAAGTTTTGGTTTTTTAAAGGAAATTCATGAAAAAATGTCAAATTATCTTTAAACTTTTACCGATATTGTAATTAAAGAAAAGGGGGAAAAATAATGAAGCTCCGGACGCGTTTTCAATTGTACATCAGTCTGACCGGTTTAATTCCCCTATTATGCCTACTTTTAGGTTTTGTTTTGATCAGCGCCCGAAGGCCGGCGGCCCACTTTGCCAAAGGACATCTTTCCCTTAGTTTGTTGGGTTTTTTGGCCGCCTTTATCATCGGTTTAATCGTGATTGGAATATCCAGTTCCTACTTTAAATCGGTTTTAAAACGGATCAAGGTTATAACTGATTATGTCCGGCTGGTTCCAGGCTCTAATCTCCCGGCGTTACCTCCTGACCCCCAATTTGATGAATTGGGCAAATTACGGCAGTCTCTCATCGACATGTTCCAGCGTTATCAACAGGTTAACGTTGAGTTTGAGGCCAAGTACCGGAAATTGCTACTGGCCAACATGAATCTGGAAGAGAAATACGCCCAGTCGTACACCATTCAATTGGTATTGGAGGAGATTGGCCGCGAACTGGACAGCGACCAGCTTTTAAAGAAAACCTCCGATATCATTTTAGGCGTATTCGGCGGTCGGCGCTGTACTATTTATATGGTTGACGAAGAAAAAGAATGTTTGGTAACCAAGGCGGATTCCGGCGTTATTGATCCCAGCGGGGAGAATACGGTTATTCCTTTTGATTCGGAAATTATCATTGCCCGTTCGTGGCGTTCGAAACGGATTTTAACTGAAACCGAAGCCAAACCGTTGGAATTAAAAGCCTTCCAAAACCGGGGGGTTCAAAGTTTCTCCATTTTTCCCTTAACCGGACGGCGGGGTTGCTTAGGAGTAATTGTTATCGAGCATCAGATGGCGGACGGCTTAAGCCCGGATTTAGAGGATTTCGCCAAGTTGATCGCGCAGGAGATCAGCCTCTCGGTAGAAAATGCCTATTTATATGAAAAGATGCGTCATATGGCCAATCATGACGCGTTGACTGGCGCTTACAACCGGATGTATTTAATGAATTATATGGCTGAAATATTCTCCAAGGAACCAAAGATGGTCTCGGTTATAATGTTTGATATGGACCACTTTAAAAAGGTGAATGATAAATACGGGCACCTTGCCGGAGATATGGTATTGAAAACGGCTGCTTCTTTAATTCAAAAAATGTTGCCAACGGGTATTCTCGGCCGTTACGGCGGTGAAGAGTTTGTGGTGATATTGCCTGCGGTCGATCAGGAGGCGGCGTTATCTTTGGCTGAGTCTATCCGGCGGGAAATTGGCGATCATGACTTTATAACCGGAGAAGGGGTAAAAGTCCCGGTGACAATCAGCGCGGGCCTAGCCAGTTATCCTCAAGTATCCGACAGTCTCAAAGGTTTGCTGCAACTGGCGGATGAAGCTTTATACGAAGCCAAAAACACCGGACGTAACAAAGTCTGTGTTGCTTCAGCCAAAGGAGGCAATAATTAATTCCGGAAAAGGGGAGAATTTCTGTGGAATATATCGTAATATTATAATATAATAATATTAAAATAAATATCGGGAAGTGATGAGCATCGAACGGCCGAACGATTTTGAGAACCTTAATGCCAAAGCGGAACTGTTAAAAGCGATTGCCCATCCGGTTAGACTCTGTATAGTGCGGGGGCTTATCCGGGAAGGGGAATGCAATGTTCAAAAGATGCAGAACTGTTTGGAGATGCCGCAGTCAACTATTTCACAGCATTTGACTAAATTACGGGATTCCGGAATAATCAAAGGACACCGCTGCGGAGTTGAGGTATATTACCAGGTAATCAACGAAGATGTCCGGAAAATTGTCCAAGCCTTGTTTAGCAGCTAAAATATGGTAAAAAGGGTGAGCATCATGACAAAAAAAATTTTAATTGTCGGCGGAGTCGCGGGGGGCGCAAGCGCGGCGGCCCGTCTTCGTAGATTGGATGAGACCGCTGAAATTGTAATTCTTGAAAAAGGAGAGGCCATATCCTACGCCAATTGTGGATTGCCTTACTATATCGGGGGGATAATCAGCGAACGGGGGAATTTGTTTTTGCAAACCCCTGAGGGAATGAAGAAACGCTTCAATATTGAGGTCCGGGTCAAAAATGAAGTCTTGGAGATTGACCGGAAGCAAAAAGAGGTAGTGGTAAGGGACCACCATAATGGCCGGACTTACCGGGAGAGCTATGACAAACTGGTGCTTTCGCCGGGTTCGGTCCCGATTATCCCTAAAGTCCCGGGAGTCCAACTACAGCGGGTCTTTACTTTACGGAATATTCCGGATACCGACCGGATGAAACAGTATCTCAATGAAAATAAGGTAACTTCAGCGGTTGTAGTAGGCGGTGGATTTATCGGTATCGAGATGGCCGAGAACCTGGTGAATTCCAAGAAGAAAGTAACATTAATTGAAATGGCCGGTCAGGTTTTGAACAACCTTGATTACGAAATGGCGGCTATGGTTCATCAGGAACTCAGGAGCAAGGAGATAGACCTGATTTTAGGTAATGGGCTGGCTGCCATTAGTGAATCCGGTAAAAACCTGGAGGTTATTTTGAGCAACGGCCGGAAGATCGTCGCCGATATTGTTATTTTGGCGGTGGGGGTCCGCCCCGAGACCAAACTGGCGGCGGAAGCCGGGCTGAAATTGGGAGTTACCGGGGCCATCCAAGTCGATGAAAAAATGCGGACCTCCGACCCGGATATCTACGCTGTAGGCGATGCCGTTGAAATTCGCGAGATCGTTTCCGGGAAAGAGAGCTGGTTTCCACTGGCCGGACCCGCCAATCACCAAGGGCGCTTGCTGGCCGATATTATATGCGGCCGGGATGTGGCTTATCATGGGGCGCAAGGGACCGCCATCGTCAAGGTATTTGAGCTGGGCGCCGGATCCACCGGTTTATCGGAAAAAGCGCTTAAAAAAGCGGGGATTGAATATCTGACTTCCATAACCCATTCCAATTCGCATGCCTCCTATTATCCGGGGGCGCTTCCCTTGACCGTCAAGTTGTTGTTCGCCCCTAAAAGCGGCGCCTTACTCGGAGCGCAGGTAGTCGGCTACGATGGAGTGGATAAACGGCTGGATATTTTGGCGGCGGCGATCCGCTTTAAAAAGACCGTCTTTGACTTGACCGAATTGGAATTGGCATATGCGCCGCCGTTCGGTTCGGCCAAGGACCCGGTGAATATCGCCGGGTATACCGCCACCAATATTATTTTGGATGATGTCAAAGTGATAACTTGGGATCAATTGCCGACAGGGGATCCCCAAGGCCGTTTTTTGCTGGATGTCCGGGAACCGGCTGAGGTCCAGCTGGGTTCGATCCGGGGCGCGGTTAACATCCCCCTGCACGAACTTAGAGGGCGCTTGGCCGAAATTCCCAAGGACCGGGAGATTATTGTTTATTGCCAAATTGGACTGCGCGCCTATATCGCCGCCCGCATTTTGCAACAAAACGGATTCCGGGTCAGTAATCTGTCAGGGGGTTATAAGACTTATCAATTCGTGGAGAAGGATCGGGAACGGTCCGTTGGAAACCGAAAGAAAGCGGAATTTGAAAGTGTTACACTTATTGACGCCGGGGAGGAGAAGGATATGGCTGATGTAGTGAAAGTCAACGCCTGCGGGTTGCAATGTCCGGGCCCGATTTTACAATTGTACAATAGAATGCAACAACTTAACGAGGGGGAGCTTTTGGAGATCACCGCCTCCGATCCCGGTTTCGCCAACGATGTGGAATCCTGGTGCGCCCGTACCGGCAATACCTTATTAAAGCTTGAGCGGGAACCGGGTAAAATCACTGCTAAAATCCGGAAGGGCGCTGCCGCCGGAAAAGATTTGGGCTCGCGCCATAATGGACAGGATAAAACCGTTATTGTATTCAGCAGCGACCTTGATAAAGCGATTGCCTCCTTTATTATCGCCACCGGGGCCGCTTCGATGGGTCGCAAGGTGACTATGTTCTTTACTTTCTGGGGCTTGAACATCCTCCGGAAGCCCAAAAAAGTGAAAGTAAAGAAGGGGATTTTGGACAGGATGTTCGGAATGATGATGCCGCGGGGCTCCGTTAAATTGGGGTTGTCCCGGATGAACATGGCGGGCCTGGGACCCAAAATGATCCGGATGGTTATGGGGCAGAAAAATATCGCTTCCTTAGAAAGCCTGATCGGCCAAGCCCGGATGATGGGAATCAGGCTTGTCGCCTGTCAAATGTCCATGGATGTTATGGGAATCAAGAAAGAAGAGTTGCTGGACGGCGTGGAAATTGGCGGAGTGGCTTCCTATTTGGCGGCGGCTGAAGAGAGCAACGTAAATTTGTTTATTTAAGTTATTTTTACAGGATAAATCGCAGGTTTTAAGTCAATACTTAATTCTAACAGCATATTTTATAGGAGTTCCCATGAAAATTTTATTGGTCTACCCCAAATACCCGGAGACGTTTTGGAGTTTTAAGCATGCACTGAAGTTTATCTTCAAGGAGGCGACCAATCCGCCGCTGGGATTATTGACCGTGGCGGCCTTGCTGCCATCAAATTGGGAAAAACGGCTGATTGATATGAATGTAACTGCTTTAACCGACGATGATCTCCGGTGGGCCGATTATCTTTTCCTAAGCGCCATGGTTATTCAGAAGGAATCTGCTCAAAAAGTCCTGGAACGCTGTAAAAATCTTAAAGTAAAAACAGTAGTGGGTGGCCCTTTAGTCACAGCCGAGCCGGATGCTTTCGCCGAAGCGGATTACCTGGTCCTTAATGAGGCGGAGATTACTTTACCGCTTTGGCTGGCCGGTCTCCGGGAGGGGAATCCCCGGCGCCTTTACACATCCGATGAATGGGCGGACTTAACCAAAACTCCGGTTCCGCTCTGGGATTTAGCCGATTTCCGGAAGTACGTCTCCCTGTGTATTCAATATTCGCGGGGTTGCCCTTTTGAGTGCGACTTTTGCGACATCACCTCTTTGTACGGGCGGGTACCCCGGACCAAAAGTAAATCGCAGGTGCTGGGGGAGTTGGAAAGTATTTACCAGCGGGGCTGGCGCGGCAACATTTTTATTGTGGACGATAATTTCATCGGCAATAAAAAGAAATTAAAGGAAGAGCTGTTGCCGGCGCTAGGGGATTGGATGAAACTTCACCGGTTCCCCTTCAGTTTCTATACTCAAACCTCAATCAATCTGGCTGATGATGAAGAATTAATGAGACTAATGGTTAACGCCGGTTTTGACACGGTTTTCATCGGGATTGAAACCCCGCATGAGGAGAGTTTGGCCGAATGCCATAAGCATCAGAACGAGCAGCGGGATTTGGTGGCTTCGGTCAAAAAAATTCAGCGCTTTGGTTTGCAGGTCCAAGGGGGTTTTATTATAGGGTTCGATCATGATCCGGCCACCATCTTTGAAAAACAGATCGAGTTTATTCAAAAAAGCGGTATTGTCACCGCCATGGTCGGCCTGTTGATGGCGGTGAAGGGGACCAAGCTTTATCAGCGTTTGAGTAAAGAACAGCGGCTCTTAAAGGACGGTTCCGGGAATAACACCGACCTTTCGCTGAATTTTATCCCCAAGATGCCCTATGATACTTTGGTTAACGGGTATAAAAAAGTAGTGGCCACGATTTACGCGCCGGAAAATTACTACCAACGGATCAGGGAATTGTTGCAGGAATACCGGCCTTTTCCCAAAAAGGCCATCCGCTTGAGCCTATGCGATATCGAAGCTTTCCTAAAATCGCTTCTAATTATCGGGGTTTTAGGAAAAGAGCGGCTCCAATTCTGGAAGTTGCTTGGCTGGTCCCTGGTGAAAAAGCCCCGGTTGTTTCCTTTGGCGGTAACTTATGCAATTTACGGATTTCATTTCCGCAAGGTTTTTGAAGGGTATTAATCTTTAACGATTTATTTTTAAACGGGGGATAGATTTGCCGGTTGACATCATAGGTCCGGTTATCAGAACAACTATCGCTTATATATTAATCCTGGGTTTGGTTATACTTATCGGCCGGAAACTCCTTTCCCAGATTACCTTTTTTGATTTTATCGTTGGAGTAACCATAGGAGCCACCACGGCCAATGTAGCTTTGGGACCAAAAGAAGTAAGCATTACCGGAAGTATCATCCTGGTCACCCTGACAATTTTAACTGTTTTAACGGGGTTCATCCGTTTATGGAGCTTTAAAGCGCGAAAAGTAATTGATTCCGGGCCTATTACCGTAATCGCCAATGGAAAAATCATGGCCGACAACTTGGCTAGATCGCGGGTTACTTTAAATGAGCTGACAATGCTTCTCCGGGAGAAGAATATCTTCAACCTTAACGATGTGGAATTCGCGATTTTAGAAGCGGACGGAAAAATGTCGGTCCTGCCGAAATCTCAAAAAAAACCGGTTACCCCGGCCGATTTAAATATCCCCACCAAATATGGAGGGCTAATGAAAGATTTAATCATGGATGGCCATGTTTTAAAAGAAAACCTGGCAGATGCTCATTTTAATGAGGAATGGTTGATTGGGCAATTAAAAGAAAAAAACTTGGAATTGAATGAGGTTTTTTACGCCGGATTGGATAGTGAAGGCAATTTATACCTGTCTTCGCGAAACAGAAATCTGGAAGAGCAGGGCCAATACGGAATAGATTAAAAGTGGCGGCCCCCTAGAGGATTTACACTAATTTTCCTCGCAGGATTAACGGGGTTACAAAATCAAAATTAAAAATCTGATTATTAAAAACCCCGGCTGGAAAAGAGCCGGGGTTTAAAGTTCTTCTAATCAAAAAATCTGTGTTGATGCCGTCCCGCATAATATTTTTTAGACAGCCTCTTTTTAATTAAAGTTTAAATAGAGGCGGTTGGCCGCCACCCGCAAATCCCGGTCCATCCGTTCAAACAGAAGCACGTCCTCCATATGGAAGAACCCTTTAAGGTTGTTGATGAAGGAAGCCGCCTTGAGCGCCCCTTCGGCATAAATACCGCGGGAATAGGAACGGTGAGTTATTTCAATTTCATCCGCTTCCCCGGCGAATAAAACTTTATGAACCCCGATTGTTCCCCCGGCCCTTAACGAATGGATTCCAATTTCACCGGTTTCCCGGGAAGCTACGCCCTTCCGGCCGAATTTAAGCTTGTTGCCTTTAAGATTTCCTTTGATTAAGCTTAGCTCACTGGCGATCTTCAGGGCGGTCCCCGAAGGGGAGTCTTTTTTATTTCTATGACAGGATTCGGTTATTTCAACGTCGTAATTGGGTATTAAGCGGGCCATAGTTTTGCAGATCGACAGTAACAGGTTGATCCCCACCGATATATTGGGGGCATAGACCAAACCAATCCGGTACTGTTGCACCAACTTCTTTAACTCATACAGTTGCATATTATTAAAACCGGTAGTGCCGATTACCATATTAACGCCCTTTTCAGCTAGAATATAGGCGTTTTTAAGGGTGGCCTCCGGGGAGGTAAAATCGATCGCCACTTGGACGTGTTTTTGACCTATTTCAGCAGCTAAGTTTGTAGAATCAGCAACCAGGAGATCGCTTTCACCGGGGACAAAGTCGGTTAAAGGCCGTCCCACTTTAGAACTGCCCGGTTTACCGACTACTGAAACCAGTTCAAATTTGGGAGAATTTAACAGTTGTTCGGCAACTACGGTTCCGGTTCTTCCTAAACCCAGCAAGCATGTTTTGATAATCATAAGTACACCCCACTTTAAGATTAATGTCAAACCAAGCGGAAACGTGAGGAAGCTACAGACTATATGATTTTTGCTCCATGCCCACCCCTCTTTCAACGCTTACGGGGTTAGCTGACGGGTTCGGATCGAAGAGTAACCCTAAAATCTCTTCTTACTTGGCGAGATTTATTCACCCCTGTAAAATTGGTTCCCCCGCTCTCCAACCGGAGATTTAGCGAACGGCGAAAATAAACGCCGCTTAGTACTATCATTATACAGTAATTCAAATATTAGTCAAGCATTACACTTATTGTAATTCATTGGATATTTTAGTTAAAGGCTTTCGATGTATGAACGCTAAAACTGCCAGTCCTGCCGGCAGTTTTTTAATTTAGGCTTTAGGAAAAGCCTTTAGTTCGTTTTTGTCGTGATACCAACATTTGGAGGGAATGATGGCGTTTTTGTTACGTTATGTAATATAGCCGGAATCAGTTTGCAGCATAATTATCACTTTAATCATAGAATAAAGGAGCGAATAATTTTGGTTTTAAAACGGAGGTTCAGAATTATTTTGTTGGTCTTTGTCGGGGCTATCCTTCTCTCAGGCGCCTACTTTGCTGAATCATACCTTACCGGGATTAAAGGCCCGGATGTGGAAGCCTATGACGGGCTGGGGAAATATACCGTTAGGGAGGGAGACTCTTTATACAGTATTGCCCGTAAATATGGAGTGGCGGTAAATGCTCTCCAACAGCTTAACCATCTTACTTCGACTACTATAGTACCCGGACAGGTGCTCAGCATTCCGGATAAACCGGCTGCCAACTGGTATACAGTCCAAAAAGGGGATTCTTTATATTATATTGCCTTAAAATACGGAACAACTGTCGATGCCTTGAAAAAGGCCAATTCACTGAAGTCCGGATTGATAGTTCCGGGGCAGGTATTAGCTATTCCTTCAGGAGCAACAAAGCCCCCCGCGGCTCCGGTCCGGCCCACCCAACCGGAGCAACCGAAACAGGCTCCGGCGCCGGCTCCTTCGGAGAAGCCTGCAGCCGACCGGCCGTTGGCTGATATTCTTAAAGAGAAAGGAATTAATGATCCCTGGTCGCAGATGGTGATCATGGTTGATAAATCCGATCATGTTTTATCGCTTTACGCTAAAGGCCTTTGGCTGAAGTCATATCATGTTGAGCTGGGCGATGGCGGCCCGGGAGATAAAGCGGCACAGGGAGACCATAAAACTCCCGAGGGAACCTTTTATATTTCGGAGAAGTCAGTTTTAAATCCGCCCGATTATTATCTCGGAACCCGCTGGATGCGGTTGAGTTATCCGAATATCGAGGATGCCGACCGGGGGTTGCAACAGGGTATAATTGACCAAGCCACTCATGACCAAATTGTAAACGCCATTAATAATAGGGATATTCCCCCTCAATATACCGCGTTAGGCGGCGGAGTGGGTATCCATGGCGGGAGCCGGACGGAATTGGGCCCCGATTGGACTTTTGGTTGTGTCGGTTTGCAGGACAAAGACGTGGAGGAATTCTTTAATTATGTGACTGTGGGTACGCCGGTAATTATTCAGAAATAACCTTAGTCCCAAAGCCATTCCCTCCAGACATCGGGCTGGTAGCCGGTGGCAGCTTTCGGCCCGCTTCGAACAATTGGAGTTTTTAATAGAAGCGGGTCGTTTAGTAATTCCGCCTCGATATTATTGTTAACATCTTTCAAGACATCTTTTAGATTTCCCTTTTCCTCCTTAAGACGACAAAGCCGGCCGGATCTCCGGTAAAGTGGTTCGGCCTGTTGCCAACAGGAAACTTGTTGTTTTTATGGTATTAATTAAATAGTGTTTGTTGAAGAACTCACCGTAAGAACCTTGAAAAATTAATCAGCAAGGCTTTCAGGCCGGATCATAAATATGGTAAAATAGGCTTGGGGGTGCGCCAATGCTAAAGATATTCGATGAAGAATATGGTCAGCTCGAATTATGGATGGAATTTTATCCCCGCGACCCGTTCAAACTACCCGAAGAATTGGAGATTATGGCTCAAATCCTTGATCGGATCGAAGTCCTCCAACCGTTTATCGACCAATACCGGAAAGCCATCGCCGACGGTGAACTGGCCCTCACCGGTCGCAATACCATCCCCTTGCGCACCTTTGTAGGCATCATGTTTCTATACAAGAACTACGGCCTGGGCTATCGCGGCACCATGGAACGAATCGCCGATAGTTTCCAGTGGCGGGCGTTTTGCCGCATCCCGCTGAACAAGGATGTTCCTGATTTCAGCACCATCAATAGACTGGCCAACCGGTTCGGCGTTAAAGCGGTCGAAGCCATGAATAAGGAACTGCTTCAACATCTCAAAGCCGAAAAACTCTTGAAGACCAAACAGTTACGGATGGACACCACCGTGGTGGAGAGCCATATCGCCTATCCGACGGATGCCGGTCTTTTGAGTCAGGGAGTCAAGACCGTCAATCGTTTGGTATCCAAGTTAAAAGAAGCGGGAGTTAAGGCCGCAGAGAGTTTTGTTACCCATGAACGAACCGTTAAAAAAAAACTGCTGGAAATCGCCAAACTGACCAAACGCCGGACGGGAGAGCAAATCGACGCCATTAACCGGGTGACCGAAGAATTGGTCCAAATCGCCGCCGATACCTGGAACAAGGCCAAACGGGCACTTCAAGGAGCTAAAGTTAGCTTCGCCAAAGGCAATCAGGCTGTAAAGGCAAAGCTCATGACCGAGTTGGACGAAACGCTGCAGTTACTCAAGAAAGCAATGAACCAGGCCAAGATGGTTGTTTCCGGCAATCGACATCTTGAAGATCGGCTGGTGAGCATTCACGACCCGGAAGCGCGACCGATTTGTAAAGGAAAAAGCGGTAAACCGGTGCAATTTGGCCGGAAGCTGTTGTTAACCGGCAATGAGCAAGGATTTATCACCAGCTTCAAAATGTATCAGGGTAATCCCAACGACAAAACCCTCTTTCAAGATGGAGTCGAAGGACACCATCGCAACGTTTTGAGGAAAGCCAAAGAAGCGGCGATGGACCGCGGTTTTTACTCACCAGAGAATGAGACGTTTGCCGAAACCGAAGGGATACGAGTCTCCATGCCGAAGATCGGCAAGAAAAGCAAGGAAAGGGTTGCTTATGAACAACAGCCGTGGTTTAAACGCCTACAACGTTTTCGAGCGGGAATGGAGGCTATGATTAGTAACGCCAATCGCCGAAGCGGTTTATGCAAGCCACCCGTGCGCGGAACCCTGCATACGGAGTGTTCGGTTGGATGGAGCATATTCGCCTACAACCTGGCAATGGTGCCGCGAGTGAAAACCAGCTAAGGGTTATACGGATTTCAAGGTGCGATGAGTTCGGTCCTAAATTGCAAATATATTTTCCTGTATTTGATGTTTGAATGATGTCCGTTTTTCAACGGACACTAAATAGTAATATTGAGATAGGAGGAATCGGGAATGTTAAGGGATTTGGTCTTAAAAAACCGGAGCTACCGGCGTTTTTATCAACAGGAGAGTATCAGCCTGGAGACGTTAAGCGGTTTAATCGATCTGGCCAGGCTCACGGGCTCTGGCGCCAACCGGCAGCCGCTAAAGTACTTTCTGGTAAATTCACCCGGGAAGAATGCTTTGGTCTTTGAAACCCTAAGCTGGGCAGGGTACCTAAAAGACTGGCCCGGGCCGGATGAGGGGGAGAGGCCGTCGGCTTATATAGTCATACTGGGGGACAAGGAGATTAGTTCTTCATTCGATTGGGACAGGGGTATAGCCGCCCAGACTATTTTGTTGGGGGCGGTTGAACAAGGCCTGGGTGGTTGTATGATCGTCACAATCGACCGGGTGAAGCTGGCCGGAATCCTGGACATTCCCTCACGTTATGAGATTTTGATGGTTTTAGCCCTGGGTAAGCCTAAAGAGAAAGTGGTCCTGGAAACTTTGCAACCGGGCGGGGATATCAAATACTGGCGCGACAGCCAAGGTGTGCATCATGTTCCCAAACGCCCCCTGGATGAAATTATCGTTGGCAAAATATGAGATCTTTTAACCGATCTTAATTTTGCAAGGAGGTCGATCCCGGTTAATACTTTTTTGAATTCCGCCCTTTTTACCTGGATTGTCTTACCCGCATTAATCATGATCGCCCGGATTGGTGATGTCACTATCGGCACCATCAGGATTATTTTCGTTTCCAAGGGAAAGAAAGCCTTAGCCTCGTCGCTTGGTTTTTTTGAGGTCCTTATCTGGCTGATTGCCATCGGTCAGATTATGCAGCATTTAAATAACTTTGCGTGTTATATCGGGTACGCGGTAGGTTTTGCCACCGGGAACTTTATCGGGATCACCGTTGAAGAAAAACTGGCTATGGGAACCTTGGTGGTTCGTATTTTTGCAAGTAACGGAGGGGCTCAACTTATTCATTCTTTAAAAGCGGCCGGTTTCGGAGTGACTGCCGTGGAAGGCAGCGGGGCCACCGGACCGGTAAATGTAATTTATACTTTCATCAACCGCCGCGCTTTAGCAGAAGTGGACCGGATTATAAAAGAGTTCAACCCCAAGGCTTTTTATTGCGTGGAAGAGATCAAATCAGTCAATGCAGGTATTTTCCCCGGCAGGGACTATTTTTTCAAAAGCAGCCGGGTGGGATTGATCCGCCGGATTTATAAGCGGAAATAATTGATAAAGAGATTGATTTGGTTTCTTGGGTAGGATTGAGCTTTTGCCTTAATTATTACCCTGCTAACGGGGTAGAATAACCCCGGAGGGGTTGTCATGGGAAATTACGAGCCCAAAATAATTGAAAACCGTGATTTTGTGGCTTTGGAGGAAGAAGATATTCAGCGGCTCAACCGGAGTGAGCGGGAGAAGTTTGAACGGAATCCGGAAATAATTAGAATAATGCCGTTATTGGAGGAGAAATTGGGGCCCGGGGGCCGGTGGGAAGAGCACTGGCTGGTAATTGACGATAGCGGCCGAAGGGTTTACGCCCGTATTTATTATGTAACCAACCGGGCCTTGGCTTTCACTTCAGATGCCAGGATTATCAGGGAATTGGATTTTCCTCCGCAAACCAAGGGCCGGATTATTCATGAACCCTGAAGGCTAAGGCCGGTTTAACCGGGGAATAATAAATCGCGCGAATGCAATCCTGAAGATAATTTTGGAATAGGTCTTGCAAATTATTTTTAAAACTCGGCGATTTTAGCATAATTATCTTTTCATTGGAACAAAATATGATAGAACCTGACTTAAAACAGGTATCTTATATCTTGTAGGAGTGAAAAGAATGGCTGAAAATGCATTATTGATTAAGGAATCGCCGGATCAAAGAATTCATAAATCAAAACCGCGTTATACAGAGGCCGAGAATAAGTTGATATTTGATTCCTGGTGGAACCCTCAGAAAAGGCGGGAATTGAAAAACCGTTTAGGCAGGGAAATGAATGCCTTGCGTAGCCAATTTTGCCGCTTGTTAAAAGAAAAGGGTTTAAGTAACCAGGAATATTACAACACGATGGAAGCGAAACACAGAAATGACGAGAGCGGGAGAATCCCCAAAAGAAGCCATGAACTTAAAGAAATCGACCGGGTCATTTTAGAAACTTTCTGCCGGCACCAAGTAGAAGGAAACTCACGCACCCAGGCATGCGCCGAATTACAAGAAAAATTGGGAGCCCGGTTTACACCGGCCGCCTTGAAGCTTCGTTTTTACCGGCTGATTAAAGCTATGCAATACAGCGAGAACGACTTGTTGAAAATTGGTAAAGGGATTGGCGTTCAACCGGATAGCGTCTCCGTGAACGAATTACAATCCCCGGCCGTGGAAACGGCGTCGGCCCCGGTTGAAACCGGGGAGCGGGAACATCCCGCCGATACATACCAGCCATCAAAAGATGAAGATCGTTCTTTCTTTTATCAAATTTCGTCCCTGCCGGAGACGGTGCGAAAAATAGGGGAACGGGTAAGTATCATTGAGGAGCAGCAACGCCGCCAGTTGGATCTCCGGGGGTTTATCGAGCATCTGTTGGCGGTGGAACGTGATTTAAAACGGGAAGATAAAATGATGGAAGAGATCCAAAAATTGCTGGCTGAAAATGACGGTATCCGCTCATTAATGGAGAAGGAAAGGGAAAGGTTGAAAAAAAGGGAGGAAGAGTTAACCGAGGTTTACCGGATACTCGAGACAATGCTGGGCGACTTCATGAAATTGGAAAGCGTCTCCAAACTGGCATCTTTAGGCGATTTTATGCACCGGCTGGAGATTACGGTCGATCAATTCGGCAATGTTTTAAAGAGCAAAAGAGTGGCCGGTTAACGGAGTGCCGCGGCCAATACCGTTGCTGCGTTGCTGGCAGGTTAAAAGGGGCCTGGCTCCCAAAATGGGACCAGGCCTTTACTGTAGCTGTTTTACGGAGTGTTCCGGCGGTGGGGAACCAGCAATAAAATGCCGATGATAATTAAGATAAAAGGCCAAGTATAGCGGGAAAGCTCCCAGGGGAGAAATTGCCTGATTAAAAAGACTACCCCGATTACTATTAGTAAAAGCCCAATTATGCTATATCTTTGTTGCTTTTCAACCGGTTCGCTTTTTGTTTCCGTTAGAGGAGCTTCAGCCGAATCGGATCCGGTTTCGATAACGGCCGGCTCTTCCTCCGGAATAATTATCCAGGCGATCAGGTAGGCCAGGATGCCTCCTCCACCGAGAAATATAGCCAACACCCATAGTAAACGGATCATAGTGGAATCGACATTCAAATATTCGGCCAACCCTCCGGCGACTCCGGCGATTTTCCGATCTTTCAACGACCGGTGCAATTGTTTTTTGCTCAAAAGAAAACCCCCTTATTTAAGTTCTCCTTGGCGGGACATATTTATCCAAAACCTGGCCCTTGATATCTCCCTGGGTAAATGCGTATGATGATCGTTTTTATTATAGCATTATCCGGACTTTTTTTAAGCCTTATTATGATAATTTTCCATTGTTACTTTGGAAGAGGAACCGGTAAAACAAATATAATTTTAAAAGCAACTAGGAGTTGTTAGGCGCGGTGGTGTATTAATTATTAGTTTTGTCTGTTGAATGGAAAACCGTTCGAGGAAGTGTTACTGTGAAAACAATTAATCTTCATGGACTTTCTTTAGAGGAAGCCAAAACAGTGCTGTTTAAGGCTATGAATAACGCCTGCGACAACCGGGAAGAAGTCGTCCGGATTATCCACGGCCAGGGGAAACACAGTGAGGTTTTTCCGGTTATTAAATCTTTTGTCCGCCACTGGCTCGAAGAATCGGAGTTTGCCCGGGGGAAAATTAGGGCCGTGTACCGGGGCGAAGACGGGTCACCGTATACCCTCCCAAATGCCGGAGAGACCATTGTGCTGCTGAAAACGGGCCAAACAGGACCAAAGGTCGAAATGGAAATCGATTTTAGCGATGAAGAGGAAAGGGAAAGGCGTCGAAACAGGAAGGCCATCCGCGCCGACAGGCTGCGGATTGCCAGACGGCGGGGACCGCGGGTTCGTTAAAAACTCCAAACGCAACCCCTCTTTTCATCATTTTTTACTTTATTATTTTGCCAAAAATGCCGAATAATTTAATGCCATGTCTTATTGCTAATCTTTCAGTGGAAATTTGCCTATATCTTTGTAGATCAACCGTTTTAAGAAAAGGGAGATAAGGAAAACAAGCTTTTGCGCTGCCCGCTTTTTAAGGGCTTTTATCCTGTTCTGCTTTTAAAAAGCGATTTTTAAAAGGCGCCGGCATAATACCAAGTGAGTAAGGAAGTTATCGCCTGGATGCGGCTTGGTATTAAAACTTCAAGATGGGGCGAGTATAAATGCGCAAGATTTTATTGGCGGAAGCCCAACCGGGGATGCGGCTAGCGAAAACGATTTATCATGGCGATGACGGTCGAATTCTTTTAAGCGCCGAATCGGAATTAAAGGGTTATCATATTCAAAGACTCAGGGAATATAATTGTGAATATGTTTACGTATATGACGCCACCACCGAGGCGCCGTCCACGGATTATTATGACGAAGCCGCTTTGGCTCCGGTTAAGGAAGAGACTAGAGCAAAAGCAGCGGCGCTGTTTCGGAAGACCATTCAAGAAGTTAGGGTCGAAGGCTCCTTTGACTCGGAAAAATTGGAGGAACTAATCAGGGAAATAACTGAATACATACTATCCGATGCCAGGATCGTTTATGATATTTCCTCCATTTACCGGCATGATAACTATACGTTTACTCATTCGATCAATGTCTGCGTGTTATCGATATTAATCGGGTCTTTGTTGGGACACGACCGGAATGAGCTGGAGATTTTAGGGATCGGGGCCATCCTCCACGACCTTGGGAAAATAAGCGTTAGGGCGGAAATTTTAAATAAAACCTCTCTCCTGGAACCGGTAGAGTATGATCTGATCAAAAACCATACCACCGAAGGGTATGAACTGGTAAAGAAATCGGTGCATATCAGTTTTTTACCGGCTCATATCGCCTTGCAACATCATGAACGGGAGGATGGCAGCGGCTATCCGAAAGGCCTTACGGCTAAGGAGATTCATCAATTTGCCAAAATTGTGGCAGTTGCGGATGTATTTGACGCTATGACTTCCAACCGGCCCTATAAACAGGAGGTGCCGGTATATCTGGCGGCGCAGGAAATCTTAAGCGAAGTCAATATTAAATTTAACCGGGCAGTGGTTGAAGCCTTCATCCGGGTTATTAACCCTTTCCCGAAGGGCAGCACCTGGCTGTTGGATAACGGGGAAAGGGTAACGGTGACCAGTGTCAGCCGGACGGAATGTTTAGCCACAGTTTTAAACAGTCATGACGGGGAACGGGTAGTTAATTTATATAAATTAAACGGCCTGTTGATTGTTAAAAACCTTGATTGAAATTGGCAGGATATTACCGGTCACTTCCCGAATTTGTTTTCGCCGGGTTCCCGAAATGGAACTCTTTTTAATTGGATTCATTTCTAATTCCCGCTGTTAATAAGCTTGGCAGCGACTTGGCATGGTTAAGTTGCCAAAAATTACACCAGGGCTTAATAGACGGTTATGTTTTGAAAAATTGAATTTTAGAGTGTATAATACTATGGTGAAATAATTTAACCTTAGTCCCAAATTAAAGGCGCGCGGCCTAATCCAAACTGAAGGGTAAAAAAATGAAACGATTATTATTGAAGATCGCTATATTTTTATTGGTTTTAACGCTCTTTGTTTCCACCATTATTGCCAGGGAACCGCGAAAAGAACAGGTTTTAACGCAAGTCTTGACCCAGGCGCTTGAAGCCTGGCATTACAGTCCTCAGAAAATTAACGATCAATTTTCCGAGCGGGTTTATAATTTATACCTTAAAAGCCTTGATCCCAACAAGCGCTTCTTTTTAAAAACAGATATCGATCAGTTGAAACAATATCAATTTAAGATCGACAATCAATTGAAGGGTGGAACCAGCGAATTTTATGATTTATCCTGGAATATTTTCAAGAAAAGGGTGGAAGAGGTCAACCGGCTGAGTCAGGAAATTTTAAAGAAACCGTTTAATTTTGAAGTTAATCAGAGCCTGGAGACCGATCCCGCCAAACGCGATTATGCGGCCAATGAAAAAGACTTCCGGGAACAATGGCGGCTCTATCTCAAGTACCAAACACTCCTAGCTTATCTTGATCTGGTTGCTCCGCCCAAGAGTCCCTCCCCTGCCGGGGGCGACAATAACCAGGCGGTTATCCCGGTTCAACCTTTAAAACCGGAGGTTGAGAGCCAGGCTAGGGAGAAAGTCGCTCAAAACTTGAAGCGGAGTTTTGAAAGGTTGTTAAAGGAAAATGGCAACCGGCTTGATAATTACGTAAACGCCGTGGCCAATAGTTTTGACCCGCACACTGAATATTTAGCCCCGGCCAGTAAAGAAGATTTCGATATTAACATGTCCGGCACCTTAGAAGGAATTGGAGCCTCGCTCACCGAAGACGGGGATTACATTAAAGTGGTTGACATTGTCCCAGGCAGCCCGGCCTGGCGGTTAAAAAGCCTGCAAGCTGAGGATATAATCCTGAAAGTCGCCCAAGGGGACGGCGAACCGGTTGATGTTGTCGGCATGCCGGTAAACGAGGCCGTTCGCTTGATCCGCGGCAAGAAGGGGACCGAGGTTAAATTGACCGTTAAAAAACCGGATGGGCAGATCATTGTTATTCCAATCATCCGGGATGTGGTGGTGATTGAGGAGGCCTACGCCAAGTCGGCGTTGATTTTTAATGAAAAAACCGGCCGGAAATACGGGTACATTAATTTGCCCTCGTTTTACCGGGGTAATAAACCAGATTCCCGTAATTCGGCCGATGATGTCAGGAAGGAATTAACCAAATTAAACGCGGAAAAGGTTGACGGGGTTGTTCTGGACCTCCGGAATAACGGCGGTGGCTCTTTAGAGGATGCCGTTGATATGGCGGGGCTTTTTATCAAGGAAGGACCCATTGTGCAAGTAGATGACAGTAAGGGGCAAAAGGAGATTCTCACTGATCCCGATTCCAGTGTAGTTTATAACGGACCTTTGGTTGTGCTTGTCAATTCGTTAAGCGCTTCCGCTTCGGAGATTTTGGCGGCGGCGTTGCAAGATTACGGCCGGGCGGTTATCGCCGGCGGTCCAACAACCTTTGGTAAGGGAACGGTGCAGGTTTTGGCGGATCTCGACCGGTATATCCCAAATAATATGGCGGCCGTCAAGCCGGCCGGTTCATTAAAATTGACCATTAAAAAGTTTTACCGGATTAATGGCGGATCGACCCAATGGAAAGGGGTGACCGCCGATATACCATTGCCCGATCTTTACAGTTATTTGGGAGTGGGGGAGAAGAAGCTGGATTATTCGTTGCCGTGGGATACAACCGCCCCGGCGTTTTACAAGAAGTGGACTCCGAAAGTGAATATCACCAAGTTAAAACAGTTAAGCGCCAAAAGGGTTGCAAGCAGCAGGGCGTTCAGGTTGATTAATGCCGATATCGCCAGGGTCAAACAGCGACATGAAAATTCACTGGAACCATTAAATTTTACCAAGTTTTTGAAAGAACAGAATCAGTTGCGGCAGGAAGCCAACAGTCTCCAGAATCTCCCGGTGGAGCAGCCTAATGTGAAGATTTTAAATCTAAAGGCGGACCAAGCGGAGTTAACGGGACCGGGAGCGCAAAAGACCAAAGACTGGTATAAACAGATAGGTAAAGACGCTTATATCGATGAGGCCTGGCATATCCTGGAGGATATGGCTGGATAAAAAATTTCCGCCAATATTATTAAGTTGGAAAAGCGGCGTTGGGAAAACGCCGCTTTTTCATACGCAAGACAAACTGTGCGTTTGAAATGCAACTTGGCATAAAAAGGGGAATTATTAAAAGTTTCGCGCAAAAAGAATGAATTCTTATTTTGACAGCCAATTTATTATATAAGAAAGATGATCCTTTATAACATTTTTAAAGGAGGTTTGGTTAAAATGTTAAGAGCGATGGATATTGCCAAAATGATCGATCATTCTCTCTTGAAACCGGAATTGACTACTTTCCAGGTGCTTGAAGGATGCAAAATTGCCCGGGATTATGAGGTGGCTTCCGTTTGCGTCAAACCATGCGATGTGGCTCTCGCCAAAAGGGAATTAGCCGGAACGGACGTATTGGTAACCACGGTAATCGGGTTTCCTCACGGGGCTCACAAAACGGAGACGAAAGTATTTGAGGCCCTGGAGGCGATAAAAGACGGCGCCGTTGAGCTTGACATGGTGATAAATATTGGTAGATTGCTCTCCGGGGATTATCAATATGTTGAAGAAGACATAAAAGCCGTAGTGGATGCGGCGCATGCGAAAAAGGTAACAGTAAAGGTCATTTTGGAAAACTGTTATTTAACAGATGAACTGAAAGAAAAAGCTTGCCGGATATGTGAGAAGGCCGGAGCCGATTTTGTTAAGACCTCGACCGGTTTTGGCCCAAGCGGAGCCACCATCGATGATCTGAAACTGATGAGAAAAACATGCGGCCCCAAAGTTAGAATCAAAGCGGCCGGGGGCGTGCGGACCCTGGAAAGCGCATTGGCGGTGAGAAAAGCCGGCGCCGTCAGGTTTGGGGCTACAGCGACCAAGGTTATCATGGAGGAGGCTCTGAAACTCGAACAAGAGGGAAAACTTCAAGAAGTCGATTAGATCAATCAGGTGGTAGAAATAGCTTTTTTATAACCACGGTAACGTTTCCGGGTTTACCTCCACGTCGACTAAAGCCGGGGCGTTTTCCAGCGCTTCCTGGATTATTCCGCTGCTATTCTCCGGGCTGGTTATACGAAAACCCTTAAAGCTAAAAGCCTCCGCCAATTTTAGTAAATCCGGCAGCACCAGGTCAGTGCCGAAAGGTTCCATTTTTTCCCGGGTCATCTTTTGGATCTCCAGGCCGTAGCATTGATTGCGGAGGACAAAGACAGTCAAAGGCAGATGAAAACGTTGAATAGTGGCCAGCTCGGCGAGGGACATCAGGAAGCCGCCATCTCCAGTGATGCTAACAACCCGGCGCCCGGGTTCATGAATAGCGGCGGCAATGCCGGCTGGTAGCCCTGCGCCCATGCTCCGCCAGTTGGTTGAGAGAAGGACGGTCTGATTTTTGGCCAGAAATCCCAGGTCGAACCAGTATACGAATTCCCCGACATCCAAAGTGACCAGGGCATCGTCAGCCAAAACCCGGGAAAGACTTTGAAAAAACCGGAGCGGGTGGCGGGGATCGCCTGGTTGGGTGGCGGCCTGAATACGTTCTTGATGGGCGGTTTCAATCTGTGAGCGCCACTCGTCTCTAGGAATGATTTGGGGAAACTTGTTCCGGATCTCCCGGAGAATCCGGTCGTAGTCCCCGGTTATTTCCAGGTATTTTCCGGGACCGGGATGGATGGAGTTCCGGAATTGGACAATCCGTGCTTTGGGTGGGAAAAATCTCTCCTCATAAACAGCCTCTCCGAATAACAGGAGCAGGTCGGTTTCTGGAAAACACCGGGGAAGATAAGCCTCGCCAATACCCCCGATGACCAGCGGGTTTTCGTCAGGGATCGTCCCTTTGCATTCTCTACTGATCACCAGGGCGGCCCCGAAGGATTCGGCGAAGGACTTCAGGATGGCCGCAAAGGGACAGGCTTTTTTACCGATAATGATCACCGGGTTTTTGGCCTGTTCCATCATACCCAAGACCTGATTAAGAGGACCGTAAACCAATTTTGAGCAGCCTAAGTCCACTAGCGGCTGCATAGCCGGGGCAATTTGGGCGTCGGTGGTTTGACCCAGAATATCCTGGGGAATCTCCAGATGCACCGTGGTTTGATAAGCCAGCGCCTGATTTATAAGGCCGGTGAGGATGGGGATGACGGTTCCCGGATGGGTGCATAAACGGGATTTGCCGGTTATGGCCTCGAAAAACTCGGTTTGGTTAATATACTGCTTGTAATCGGTTCCCAGTTTGTCGCTGGTCACTTGGCCGGTAATGCAAAGAAGCGGCAGGCCGTCGAGAAAAGCGTCGCCGACTCCGTTGGCCAAATTGGCCGCCCCCGGGCCGGAGGTTCCGGTACAAACCGATAAATTGCCGGAGAGTCTAGCCGCAAAACTGGCCATAAAGGCGGCCGTTGTTTCAATGGTAGCGGGAATGAAACGGATCTTTTCCTGCCGGGCCAAAGCGTCGGCCAAGGGGAAAATGGCGTCTCCGATTACTCCAAAGAGGTACTTGACACCGTAGGCGGCCAGTTGTTCAAGGATTAAATCGGCAATCGTTCTATTCATGGCTTTGCCTCCTGTGGCCTTTTGAAAAAGCTTAATTTATTATTGGCCCTTGAATATAATTTCCAGAAACGGTATAATTGACAACAACAATTTTATTTTAAGGAGGAACTGGAAGATGGGAGAGAGAGTATATAATTTCAACCCAGGTCCGGCGACACTTCCGCTTAGTGTTTTACAGGAAGCGCAACAAGAGTTGCTCAACTATAAAAATACTGGAATGTCGATAATGGAGATTAGCCATCGGGCAAAAGAGTACGAGGAGGTGCAGACCGAAACCGAAAACCTCTTTAAGGAGCTGTTGAACGCCCCAAGCGAGTACCGGGTTTTATTTATGGGGGGCGGGGCCAGTTCCCAATTTGCTTTGGTTCCGCTGAATTTTCTGTTACCGGGGACTGAAGCCGACTACATTATCTCCGGCAGTTTTGCCGAAAAGGCTTACGAGGAAGCCGGCCGGATCGGCAAGGTCAATGTGGCCGCCACAACCAAGGGCACCAATTTTGACCGGATTCCCGAGGAGATTGAGATTAAAACCGGCGCGGCTCCCGCCTATGTCCATTTAACCTCCAATAATACGATCTATGGCACCCAATGGCAGAAGTTCCCCGACATAAAAGGAGCGACACTGATTGCCGATATGTCGAGCGATATCCTGTCGCGGCCTTTCGATGTCTCCCGGTTCGGATTGATTTACGCCGGCGCTCAGAAGAATCTGGGTCCGGCCGGAGTGACAGTGGTGTTAATCAACCCGGCGCTGTTGGCCAAAGCCAACCCCAATCTTCCGGTGATCTTCCAGTACGGCACTTTTGTGAAGAACAATTCGTTATACAACACGCCGCCGTCTTTCGCGGTGTATATCATGAATCTGGTTTTGAAGTGGGTTAAGAACAACGGCGGATTGAAAACGATCGAGGAACGGAATAGGGATAAGGCGGCCTATATATACAACGCCATCGATAACAGCGGCGGATTTTACAAAGGCCACGCCCAGAAGGGGAGCAGGTCGCTGATGAACGTCACCTTCCGGTTGCCGAATGAAGAATTGGAGGCTACTTTTGCCAGCGAGGCCAAGAAGGCCGGGCTGATCGGCCTGAAAGGACACCGGTCCGTCGGCGGAATGCGGGCTTCGATCTATAATGCGATGCCGGTGGAAGGATGCAAGGCGCTGGCGGAGTTTATGAAGGAATTTCAGAAAAAGAACGGGTAAGTATAAAAGTTTTTAATTCTGTTAGAGAAGGCGGCGACGCCTTCTTTTTTGCTGAGCCGATTTATTGGACGATATGGAAGATTAATAAATAATTGTTTGTTGATAGAATATCTTCAAGTGAAAAGGGTAAACTCATTTATTAAAGGAATAATCTTGTTTGTGAGAAGAATGAGATTGTTTGTTGAAAGAGGGATGGCATTTGTCAAAGGAACCATCACATTTGTTGATAAAACCATCCTGTTTGTTAAAGGAATGAGATTTTTTGTTAAATAAACCATCTGGTTTGTGAAAAGAATGAGTTGAAGGATTAAAGAATGAGATAGTTTATAAAAGAAATTGGAGAATTTATATAAAATCAAGCCTATTTTGTCAGAGATCAAAAAAGATATTACCACCCTTGGAGTTGTCAGATTCAATTATAAAAGGATGGATGATACTGAATGTTGCTTTAGCCATCCATCTTTTACCTGGAATGTT